>JAUVOS010000091.1 GCA_030599055.1 Lutibacter sp. | reverse complement strand
GGAACGTCAATTTTTATATCAGTACCCATACAATTACCTGCTGAAAAAGCGACATTAATCTAAAGCTTTTAAATACACGAATTGATTATTTAAAATCGTTTTTCCAATTCAATTATTTCCATATTTTCTATAGCATTTCCATTTATGCTAAAACGTAGCATGGTTCTAACTTTATGCATTCCTGATTTACCGGCAGCTCCGGGGTTTAAATGTAGTAGGTTGTTTTTTTTATCATAAATAATCTTAAGAATATGCGAATGACCACTGATAAAAATATCCGGACGAAATACTTGCAATTCATCTTTTACTCGCTTTTCATATCTATTTGGATAACCTCCAATATGCGTAATCCACACCTTCTTCCCCTCAATTGTAAACTTATTGTCCAAATGATATTGCAATCGTGTCGTAGCACCATCAATATTTCCATAAACGGCACGAACGGGTTTTATTTTTGAAATTGTATCCGTTATATTTATATCTCCAATATCACCGGCATGCCAGACTTCATCAGCTTGATGAACATATTTTAACATCTGTTTATCAAGGTATCCATGTGTATCCGAAAGAAGTAGTATTTTTGTCATTGTATATACGTTATACGCTTTTCGCAATTCGCTTTATAGTTAGTATGAGAAGGCGTAAAGCCTATAGCATACAGCGTAAAGCAAAAAAATATGCGTTATTTTATAGAATTATCCTACAAAGGTACAGATTTTCATGGTTGGCAAATCCAACTTAATGCAACAAGTATTCAAGAATGTGTACAAGATGGTTTGACAATTCTATTAAACAAAAAAACTGAGATTGTTGGTGCAGGACGCACTGATACTGGAGTTCATGCACGTCAAATCTTTGCTCATTTTGACACAGATGCCCAACTAAATCCAGGCGAATTCACTTACAAACTAAATGCCATAATACCCAAAAGTATTTCTATTCTGAAAATTCACAAAGTTTCCAATAATGTACATGCACGTTTCAATGCATTATCGCGCAGTTATGAGTATCATATTCATTTAATTAATGATCCTTTCCTATTGGATACGACTTGGCAAATTCCACGTAGAAAATTTGATGTTGACAAAATGAATAAAGCAGCGCAAATTTTGTTAAAACATACAAATTTTAAAGCTTTTTCGAAATCAAGAACAGATGTAAAAACCTATGATTGCACTATTTCAAAGGCAATTTGGGTGCAAAAAGAAAATAAATTGATTTTTTATATAACCGCCAATCGATTTTTACGAAATATGGTGCGCGCTATTGTAGGAACGCTACTAGAAGTTGGAGAAAACAAACTAAGCATTGAGGGGTTTGAAAAAATTATACTAAGTAAAAATCGTAGTGATGCCGGAGTTTCTGTTCCAGCAAGGGGCCTTTTTATTACAGCAGTTAAATATTCAATGTTTATTAAATAACTTAGAAAGCTAACAATCACAATCCTTACCACAATTATTTTTGTTTTTAGAAGGGAAAAAAAGCGTTTTCACCAAAAAAACTACAGCTACCATTAGGGCAATATAAACAAAGATATCTTGCATTATTTTAAAAATTGAAACGCTATTAAAGCAATAATATATGCTAATGCTGTCATTCCTACTAACTGCAGTATCGGCCATTTCCATGAATTTGTTTCTCTTTTCACGACTGCTAAAGTTCCCATACACTGCATTGCAAAAGCATAAAACAGCAACAAAGACATCCCTGTAGCAAAATTAAAACGTTTGCCTCCTGTTATGGGATTTATCTCGCTATTCATTCGCTCTTTTATTGTCGTTGCATTTTCGCCATCATCTGCTACGCTATATATAGTCGCTAAAGTTCCAACAAACACTTCACGTGCGGCAAAAGAACTCAAAAGAGCAATACCAATTTTCCAATCATATCCTAGAGGCTTAATAGCGGGTTCTATAGTTTTACCTAACTTACCTATATATGAGTTTTCTAATTGATAGGTTGCGATTTCTCGCGAAAGCTCATTTTCTGTTAATTCAACTGATGTCGGTTTAGATTTCACTATTTCTTCGGAATTTTTAAAATCTTTTCCTCCATAAGAGGCTAAAAACCATAAAACTATAGAAATTGCAAAAATAATTTTACCAGCACCAAATACGAATGCTTTTGTTTTTTCTAAAACCGTTATTCCAATATTTTTAATGGAAGGTATTTTATAACTAGGTAATTCTATTACAAAGAAGCTTCGAGTTTTAATTTTTAATACTTTATGTAATAATAATGCAGATAAAAAAGCTGCGGTAAAACCCAAAATATATAAAGCTAATAAAGTAAGCCCTTGCAAATTAAAAATACCTAAATAACGTTTTTCCGGTATTATTAACGCAATTAAAATAGCGTAAACGGGTATTCTAGCCGAACAAGTTGTAAAGGGCACTACCAAAATTGTGATAAGACGTTCGCGCCAGCTTTCAATATTTCGTGAAGACATAATTGCAGGTATTGCGCAGGCTGTCCCTGATACTAAAGGGATTACACTCTTTCCACTCATCCCAAAGCGTCGCATTATTTTGTCCATCAAAAAAACCACTCTACTCATATAGCCTGTTTCTTCAAGTATTGCGACGAACATAAACAAGATTGCAATTTGAGGAACAAAGATGACAATTCCTCCTATTCCCGGAATTACTCCTTCTATAATCAAATCAGTAAATTTTCCTTCGGGTAAATTTAATTTTGCAAATTCTGATAACTGCGCAAATGCACTATCAATCCAATTCATTGGAATACTAGCCCAAGCAAAAATTGATTGAAAAATTAGCGTTAACAACAAAGCGAAAAAGATATAACCAAACACTTTATGAGTTAAAATACGATCTAACACACCGCGTAAATCTGTACCTTTAGTTCGATTTTTTGAATAGGTTTCTTTTAAAATATCATTGATAACCTGATACCTAAAAACAGCTTCTTTATGCTGAAATTTGTTAATTTTATTGGATCTCGATTTAAAAAAGTTAATTTTTTCTTGATCTTTTTCACTAATAAAATCAGAAGTGCCTTTTTGTGTGATTAACAGCCAAGATTTATAGGTTGAAAAGTGTGGCAAATCCTCCTTGATTCGTTCAAAAAAATGTCCGTGTATGCGTTCAGAAATATCAGCAACTGTTTTTGTATTAATGCTTTGATACTCTTTTAAAACACTTTTAAGTGCATCTATTCCTGTTTTTTTACGTGCACTTAGTAAAATTACTTTAGTGCTTAAAGCTTTCTCTAAAGCCTGTACATCAATTGATATTCCTTTTCGCTCCATTTGATCGGCCATGTTAATTACTAACACCGTAGGAATTTCTAGGTCTTTTATTTGTGTAAATAAAAAAAGATTGCGTTTTAAATTTTCCACTTCCGCTACAACGACAACAACATCTGGATGATCGGGATTTTTGTCGTTTATTAAAGTTTCATATACAATATTTTCATCTGCAGAAGTTGGGTTGATACTATAGGTTCCCGGTAAATCAATAACACTCGCAGTTATTTTTTTAGATAGGCGGCACACTCCTTGTTTTTTATCAACTGTAATGCCTGGATAATTCCCAACTTTTTGGTTTAAACCAGTTAGTCGATTGAATAATGAGGTTTTTCCTGTATTCGGATTTCCAACAAGCGCTATTTTAATAAAAGTTTTAGTACCCATAAACTATATTTTATCTATGGCTATTTGCAAAGCTGTTTCAACCCGTATCGCTATGTAACTTTCGTTTACACGAATATACAACGGATCGTTTAAAGGAGCTTTTTGCAATAATTCAACCTCTTTCCCCGGCAAACAACCCATTTCCAACAGTTTTAAAGGAATATTATCTAAAGCGATATCACAAATAATACCCTTTTCCCCTATTTCTAACTGGGCAATTGTATCACTCATTTTTATTTAGAATAGTTTTAAATAATGAGCAAAAGTACATAAATTTTATTGTTTGTAAAACTCATCTAATTTTTACAAAAAAAAGGATTTATTTTTTTTAAAAACTTAATTATTCAATACATTTGTTTTTTATACTTTTATGTATAAATAAAGCCTATGAAAAAACCCTTATCTTTTATATACCATTACAATATTTAATTATGAAATTTCTTATCCCTAAACCGCAAGAACCGATATTTTTACTACTAATAAGTTTTATTTTAATAGCATCAAGTTGTCATAAAAAACCAGAGCCATTTACACCAACCCTACCACCCATTACCACCACAGGAGAAAACACCTTTGGTTGTTATATTAACGGACAATTATTAACGCCTAGAGATAAAATTGATTGGGAGAATAGCCTAAAAGGAATTAGATTCACAGATATAACATGCTCTGGGAGAAGATTTGCGGAAATAGTAATTATTGACGATAAAAGTGATAAACAAGGAAGCATTGGACTACATCTTGAAAATTTTTTTGAACTAAATACTGGTAATTATCCTATTATGTTAAGCAATTGTCAAGATAGATGTGATGCTAATCAAACTATAAATGTAAGATGTAGTTTATCACAAAAAAACATATCTGGATATAAATTATATTGTTCAATTGAAAACATAGGTACTCTAACCCTCTTACGCATTGACTATGGTAACAAAATAGTCTCAGGTACATTTAATTTTAGTGCTGTAAATAGAGACGATGCAACAGATATTATAGAAATAACAGACGGTCGTTTTGATATTAATTGGGGTACAGTACATGAGACCGATTTCCCATAAAGACAAACTTAAAAAGTTAATAAAATGAGACCGATAAATAAATTTAATAAGACAATGCTAATCATTTGTTTTATTCTGTTAAATTTAGAAGTAAACGCACAAGAAAAGAGCACAGTATACATTTATAAAGGACAACATGCTGTTTATTTTGAACATTATGGAATTTCAGGAGTCCCATATTCTATCCACTATGATAGAAACCTAATTAAGAATGAAACTTTTTATATAAATTCAAGTGTTGGAGTTGGTTTTGAATCAAGAGATCATATTAAATACCTATCTATTCCCTTTTCTTTCAATTTTACAACAGGTGTGAAAAAACACCATTTTGAAATAGGATTAGGAGCTACTTATAGAAAATTTGAAAAACAAAAATCAGAAGTAAAAATCACTAGAAACGAGTTGTTCTATGGTGTAAAAACTGGCTACAAGTTTCAAGCAAAAAACAAAATTTATTGTAGGGTTAATCTAAATATGTATGATGAAAAAGAAAAATATGATTCATTTCTTAATTTAAGATTCCTTGATTTTCTATTAGGTTTAGGAATAGGTTATTCATTTTGAAAATATAAAATTCTCTACAAAATTTAAAAACTAAAAAAAGACTATAACACGTGAATAACTACACTCATTTATTAAAACAAAAAATATGAAAAACATTACACTCACAATTCTATTCGCACTATTATTTGTAAATATTCAAGCTCAAATTACTATAAATTACGACCCGCAAAAATCTATAGACAGCCTTATTACCAATTTAGACAAATCAAACTTAACATCAGATATTTTATACAACCGAGTAACTTCTTTTGCTAAATTAACTTCTTTTAATGGCACAGATAAAAATATATCTAATTGTAAACACTTTGAACAAGCCTTTAGTGAATTGCATAGAGCATCTAAAAACGAAAAATTTACAACCGTAAAAACCTTAAGAGATAAATATTCTTTTGATAAAAATCAAGTAGAGATAGGTGTTATCAATGTAGGTTTTTATAGCCTAAACTATAATAATGATAACGAAAGTGAAAATGAAATAAGTTACGACAGTATAGCCAAAAAACTAAACCCCATAGCGGGCAAAGCTTCTTTTATAACGCACAGCAAACTGATTATTGCAGCACTTAAAACAACTGCAAGGGGTGAAACCATTACATTTAACTTTAAAAACAGCTTGATTTTTAATGAAAACCCTGCCAAAACCATAAAACACCTAACAACTGATTTGGGTACAGCAAACGACTATAACATTATAACAAACGGTATATTAGTAAACACTATTATACCTGTCAGTTATAGTAGTTCGGGTATTAAAGTGTTGAGTTTTACCGCTACTTTTAGTGACAACCTACTTTTACGACAGATACTAGCATAGTTATAGTTACAGACCCACCCGAGCCAGGTTTACAGCACATTAACGAAGCGGATAATGTGATTCCATTTCCAGGCTATGGCGAAACCACCCCTATTAGTGGCGAAATAGAATACCGTATCTTTTATCATGATGAAAGTGCAGGTTTACAAAAACCAATTCTATTTATTGATGGTTTTGACCCAATGGATACACGTAAAATTATTGATGCTGATTCAAATCTATTACCAAATAAACATACATCCATTAAAGAACTCATGGTTTATTCAACAGTAGCAAATGGAAGTGATGAAATAGATATGTTTCAAGCATTTATAGATGAAGGCTACGATGTAGTAATTGTAAACCACCCCATATACCAAACTATGGTAGGCGGCGTACTCACAACCATAGACGGTGGAGCAGACTATATAGAACGTAATGCTATGGCACATGTACGGCTTTATCAAAAACTAAATGAAACTTTAGCCACCAATGGCAGTGATGAAGAATTAGTTATTATTGGTCCAAGTATGGGTGGTCAAGTATCACGTTATGCGCTAGCCTATATGGAAAAAGAATTTGCAGCAACAGGTTTACCAGAATGGAATCACAATTGTCGTTTATGGGTAAGTATAGATAGTCCGCATCAAGGAGCAAACATCCCCATAGGCGCACAAGCAAGCCTATTCTTTTTAGGATATACTAACGGAGATCAAGAAGCAATAGATAAATATGAGAAAAAGATTCTATCAAAAGCAGGAAGACAACAGTTAAAGTTGCAATTTTCGCATACCTATCCTAATACAATAAATATTTTTGGAAGGATATTTCCGAGTGGTTATAATTCGTCTCCTCCGTCTTTTCATATCCAATACTACAATAATCTACAAAATAATGGTTTATCTGGCTCAAATGGTTTCCCCCAAAACCTTAGAAAAATTGCTATTACAAATGGTTCACTACACAACAATAATGGATATTCAGGACAAGAGGTATTAAACATAAAAGCTTATAAAACCATATTTTGGAAAGACCGAAGGGTTTTTCATAATAAAATCAATTTTATAAAGAATCAGAGTCAGACCAATACTATTTTTCATGGAGAAGGTACTGAAAGAGATGGTTTAAATATTGAATGGTTTTCTTGGACGGCAAACTTTACAAATCCTCTTTCTCAAGGTTCTCTTGATGCCGTTTTGGGTGGTACATATAATACACAAGAGCAAATTGAAGAACAAATTGTTAAAAAATTAGAAGAATATATCGAAGATGAAATAATTGATTCTTTCAACATCATAACCTCCTTTCCAAGACATACTTTTATGCCCACTCACTCAACACTTGCGACCAGTGGTTTCTCAAATTGGTATCATCCTATTGACAGAAACCTAGTTTGTAGTGCACAAACTCCTTTTGATAATTATTTTGGAGAACCCGAAAATACAGGGCATGTTACGTTTACTTTAGCATCAAAAGAATGGTTATTTGAAGAGTTGGCGGGTAATGATCCTTCAGTACTATTATATACTATATCAGCTGAAATTATCGGAGACCCGTCCATTTGTTTTAACGAAACCAAAACCTATTACCTTGACAGCAATTGTGTAGGAGAGGCTACTTGGCTTGTTGCAAATGATATAATAATTCTTTCCCAAACAGGAACCAGTATTTCTATTAAGTGTATAGAAAGCAATGGTGGTTTCCCTTACATAAGAGCTACTTTTAACAATAATCAACATATTGAAAAAACATTGGTGTCCGGAACTCCTGTAGCCACACCGAGAGCTGGGGCTGATCCAATATTTTGTGCTAATGGGATGGAGTTGTATAATGACGATGATTACCAATTTCCGTCATCTCCCGGAGCAGACACCTATGCAATTGTTTCTGATGACCCACAATTATCTATAATCAATCTCAACTCGGATAATACTATTCCTCCGCATGCTATGTTAGACGCAACTGTATATGGAAATTATTCTATGACATTGACTACAAGTAACAGCTGTGGTAGCAGTTCTATTGTCATACCGGTAGAAGTTGCCCATTGTTTTACCGAAGATGACTGGAATTATGCAGAGCCTTATCCAAACGCATCTGATACAAGTTTTGCAATAGATTTCACAGACCAACCTAACGGTTCACAGTTTAATATTTATCTTTATGATCAATATCAAAATATCAAATACAGTGGTCAAGCAACAAATATTGAAAAAATCATTGAAACGCTAAACTTGCAAAATGGAGTTTATTTTTTACACGTTTATGAAAGTAGCAACTTAAAAATAAGACAAATAGTGGTAAATCATTAAAGGACATTTCGAAATGCCTATCTATTACACTAATAATTCTCGGCTTTTCTCATAATTTTAATCTTTGAATTAAGTGATCAATCATAAACACACAAACCACCGTTTTCTGTTTAAATACAATAACTTACATCTATAAAGTAGGGCTTTGTAATAGTAAATTGTTTTACTATGTGAATAATCACAAGTACTTATAGAGCTATTAATGAACAAAACTTTACTAATTTTGACATTCATTTAGCGATAATTCATAAATTGATTATACCATAACTTGAATTATTATTATTAACTTTTAAATCAATATAACTATCATGAAACACCTGACTACTCTACTAATACTACTATTTGTCATCCCTTCTGTAGCGCAACATTCTAAAGAAAATTTAGAAAGCCTACTTAAGTCAGAACGAAGAGCTGCTAAAAAAAGAATAAATTTTAAGAGAAACCCCAACACGACAAATTATGATGTAAAGTATCATAGGCTAGAATGGATTGTTGACCCCGGTTCATCTCCTGCGGCTATTGAAGGTGACATCACAACCTATTGGGAAGCTCTTGAAACTATGAATTCCATTACTTTTGATATGGCTAGCAACCTAAATGTCGTAGATATACAACAACGTGGAATCAGTCTTACATATACGCATACCGGAGACGAAGTTATAATTACATTACCTTCAAGTCAAAATGCCGGTATTTTAGATTCGCTAACAATATCTTATAATGGCTATCCTACAAGTAGCGGATTTGGATCTTTTGAGCAAAGCACTCATAGTGGAAAACCTATTCTTTGGACGCTATCAGAACCTTATGGAGCCATGGAATGGTGGCCTTGTAAACAAGATTTAATTGATAAAATTGATTCAATTGATGTATATGTAACACATCCACTTTTTTTTAACGGCACCGATGAATACAAAACCGCTTCAAATGGTTTGTTAAAATCAGAAGTTATCACCGGATCAAATAAAACAACACATTGGAAGCATAAATACCCGATTCCGGCATATCTTATAGCTATTGCTGTTACGAATTACACTGTTTATGACGATTGGGCGTATGAAGATACCGGGGATGAATTTCCTGTAACCAATTATGTATATCCCGAAAATTTGAGTTCTGTTCAAGCTAGCACTCCCATTACAGTTAATCTTATAGAAATTTTTGGAAATCTTTTTGAAATGTATCCTTTTGCTGATGAAAAGTATG
>JAUVOS010000137.1 GCA_030599055.1 Lutibacter sp. | reverse complement strand
GGAAGATAAAAGTGTACTTACACTGTGATGCAGTGTCTCAGCGACTCTTTTACGTTCACTTTCTTTGCCATCTAGTGTCGCATTCAAGATTTTTTCACGTGTCTCATGTTGTATTTGTACCAGCTTGTTTTTTTGTATCAGTTCGTTTTGACTGTATTCAAGTTGCAAATTCTTTTGACGTAGTTTAAGATATCTATAAATTAACCAAGCGCCCAGCAAAAGACTTAAAGATATTATTAGTAAAATATTATTAATACCCTGAGCATGTTCTTTTTTAGCTTTTTCTTCTGCTGTTTTTAATTGTTCTTGTTTTCTTATTGTTGTTGCATTAAATTTTGCTTCAATTTCTTGCATATAACCACCGATTTCAGCATTACGCAAACTATCTCTAATACGAAAAGATTTTTCTTGAAAATCATAAGTTTTATAATCTTTTAAGTTATATAAAGCCCAAGATAAGTTATCGTAAATAGTTTCTCTGAATCTTAGAGCTTTATGTGTTTTATCATTTTTTATCTGTGATAAAGCTGTAAATAATTCTCGTTTTGCATCTCGATACCTGTTTTGTAATAAATATATAGAAGCTAAATTGTTTAAAGCTTGAGCTGTTAAAAAAGGATTGTTGTATTTTTTTTGAAGATGTAAAGCTTCCAATGCGCTAGTTTCAGCCTGTAATATATTTCCTTTATTAAGTTGTACTCCAGACAAATTTGCATAAGCCTTTGCTTGTACTAATTTAATTATTTCTTGTTCAGTTTTTCTATTTATTACCCTTTTTAAGAAAACACTAGCACTATCTTGATTATCGATTTTTGAATACATCATTCCAATGTTTAATTGAATGACTACGATACGTACACTATCAGCTGAATTATTAATTCTAGAATAACTGTTTAAAAAATACTCTAAAGCTTTTTCATAATTATTGGTGTTTTTAAAAATGGAAGCAATTAAAAAACTTGTTTTTTCAATTAAAGCATTATCTTTTTCAGCAGTTGCTTTTTTAAGTAATGGTAAACTTATTTTTAGAGCTTCTTTGTATTTTTTTTCTCGATAAAGTTGTTGTGCTTTTTGAAAAGAGTCGGCAGTAGTACCTACTGCCTGCTGGGGAGCAGAAACAGTAGGATTTTGTGGGGGTAAAAGGGGGGCTTTTACTACCGAAGCATTTATAACAACAGTTAAAAAAAGGGGGGCAAGCAAAAAGGCAAACCAAAAATATATAAACCTGTTGTATGCTGTCATAAGTTACTTCTTATCCGTCAAAGATAAAAAAAAGGGGTAAACAGGGGGCAATAAGAAGGCGCTATAACGTTTGGGGGGTTATAAAAAGGCGTTTAATCACTAATTATTACTCTTGGTTTTTTTGTTTCGCTACTCTTGTTTGTTTCTTGTACAAAATCTATACGCAAACTTCCATCCACTTCTTTGTTATATGTTTTAGAATAGTCAAGCTGCGTAGAAGTCCCTTCAGTTAGGTAAATATCGTTAGTATTTTCTGCGTCATTATAGCCAAAAGCAACATCAACACCATTTTCAACCTTAAAATCTAATTGTGCGGTTCCGTCCTGATTAAACACTAGGGAATATGTGTTTAGTAAACCTAAGTCACCACCTTTTTCGATAGTATTATCATCAATAATACTGATTTGAGGTAGGCCAGCATTATTCTCATCCATAAATACTAGATTTAATGTATTATTTTCTACGTTATAGTCGTGTGTAGCACTTGTTTTTTTGGCGCCAGCATCTGCATATAAATAAATTTCATTCTGAGTTTTTGTATCTGTATAGTCAACAGCTACTCCCTCGCCAATTTCGTGTGTTAAAGCATAACTACCATCTGAGTTACGTTTAATTTCAAAAGACTCTAACATGCTGTCATTAGAAGTGTCAAGATCTGTCATTACTTCTTCTGTTGTACAAGAAGCAAACATTAAAGTTATGGCTGTTATGCCTAATAGTAAATGTTTCATAATATAAAGGTTAAGTTAATTTAAAAATTCACCTTTATTAGTTGCCTTGAGGCAATAACTCAGGTAAAAGGGTTTCTATTATTATATGGTTATGGTTGAATAAAAAAGGGGAAGTAGTACAAGTGTAAATAAGTACAATGAGAAACTCCTTCCCCCCTATCAACCTAAATATTTCTTTTATTCAATCAATCGATGTTTTACAACATAGATTGCTAATCCTACCGCATTTTTCACACCTAATTTCGACATGATATTTTTTTTGTGTGTTTCAACAGTTCCTGTGCTTATATGAAGTGTTTTGGCGATTTCCTTATTGCTATACTCTTCAGCAATAAGCTTTAATATTTCATATTCACGATCGGTAAGCATGCCAAAATACTCATTAAAATATGCCTCTTCTGTCACTTTTTTACCTGCAAAAGAATTGACAATTTTGTTTCGTATATCACTGCTAAAAAACATATCACCTTCGTGAACTGTTTTAATAGCTTCAATGATACTTTCGCCAGCACTTACCTTGGTAATAAAACCACGTGCGCCCATTTTCAACACTTCCTTGATGAGTTTAACATCATTATAACTCGTTAGAACTATTGTGTTGGGTAGGTTTCCATTAATTTGAAAAGAACGTAAAACTTCAATGCCATCCATTTTTGGCATTCCAATGTCTAACACTAAAATGTCAGCATTGTTCTCACTAAACCAGTTTATAACACTGAGCCCATCTAGTGAGTATCCTACAACATCTATTTGTTTTTCTGTTTTTAGCACAGCTACAATTCCATCAATTAAAATCTGATGGTCGTCAGCAATATGTACTGAAATAATTTTTCCCTTCATATTATGCTACAAATTTATATGAGTTAATGACGTTACACAATACCCAATTCCGTGATTTTTAAAAATATTGGTTTTAGATAGGTTTTCTTTTATCATATTTTTCGTTATGAAAATAGACTCTTTAAAGCATAAACCCCCCTGATAATACTAAAAGGAGGGTTTTTACACTAAATAATACTAAGTTATAGCCTTATCGCAATCTATCTACAGATTTTACGAGATTTTCATCTTTTTGAATAGCACGGTTTGCTAAAAGCAAAAACACTATTGCTACCAAAGGTAAAAAACTTCCAATACCCTTCTCTGAAACAATTGTTTCTCCAGATAAATTTAGTAGATGATAAGCTAATAGGCCTAACAAAATGAGGTTTATCAAAATATTTAAACGATTCAAATTCAATTGTAATTTCCTGTTTTTGAAGCTCAAAAAACTTATAAAAGCGAGTAGAGCAACTAAAAAAAAAACAAAACTTATACTTTTTGTAAGATAATCTAAGCCTTCTAATAGTGTCAATACATCGACGGATTGATAATTCTTATCTTTCCATAAATCAAAAATAAAAACCAAACCACCTGATAATACACTTACCAGCAATAAATAGATGCTTTGTATTCTTTGTATCATTATAAACTTACGTTTGAAGCTCCAAAGATACTGATTTCCGCAATACATCCAAATGGTGTTTTAGAGAATTTAAACAGGGTTAACGCATGTTAAAATAAACATAGTTAATTTATCTTTGAGAAACTTTGTATAATTCTCTGTGACTCTTTGTGTTATAGCTATTCCACAAAGTTTCTAAAAGAAGACACAAAGGAAGCACAAAGGATTAGTAATAAATGTAAATAACTAATATACAATTACTTAAAATCTACATGCGTTGACCCTGGGAATATAAAGTTTAATAAGTAATGTGATAAAAATATTTGTTACATTTGTTACAAATCTAAAAACTTTAATTATGACTATTATAGAAATTCAAAATTTAAAATGCCGTGGCTGTGCTAGTACTATAACCAAGGGGTTGCAAATTATTAAAGGTCTAACCGAACTTAATATCAATGTTGATGAATCAAAAGTGTCTTTTAAGGCTTTTGATGAACAAACAGTTGAAAAAGTAAAAAAGAAACTATCAAAACTAGGCTATCCGGAAGTTGATGCAAACAATACGACTTTGCACAAAGCAAAATCTTTTGTGAGTTGCGCCATAGGAAGGTTTAACGAATAATTTTTTGGTGGATGAGTATTTTTTTATAATTTTATCGAACAGTTTTCGTGCTGATTGACTTGAATAACTTCTCAATAGTAATTTTGAATTGTATTGATATAACTATTTATTAACTAACCAGTCTGTTCTTTTTATTAAAAACGCAGACATTAATCTAATTTATTATGAAAAAAAATGTAGGAAGTTTTGACAAAATATTGCGTGTTGTTATCGCAATAGTCGCTGCTTATTTTGCTTATAAAGGTGGTTTTGAAGCCGCTTGGGTAGAATATGTGCTTTGGGCAGTTGCTATCATTTTGCTTTTAACTACTTTAATGGGTAGTTGTCCGCTGTATTCAATTTTTGGAATGAATTCTTGTAAGGTGAAAGAAAAATAATTTTATCTTAAGGGGTTGATTAAATAAAAAAAGCGGGATATCCCGCTTTTTTTATAATGAACTAATTTAAACTTCTAGATCTTAACCGATTCTCGATGGTTGTCGGGAGACTTTTGTGTTCAATTGAGGGCTTTTTTCTATTGCATAGCACCCGTATTGAGCGTAGTCAAAGTGTAGCTACTGATTTTTTTTTAAATATCTTTTTTAGTTGTCAAATACAAATGTACCTTCGAATTCTTCGCGGACTTTAAGCCAAACCTTGTAGGCTTCTAATTCTGAACTAAAAGCTGTAGTTTGCACTTTCCATTCAGGTTGTTCGTATATTAAACGAGTAGCAATTTCCGGAAAAAAAACAGAAAAAGCTCCTAGTGTGCTTTTAGCTTTTGTCTCACTCAATCCGTTATACAACTGAATACGAAAACCATCAATTTTGTTGTTGGTTTGGTTGTAAACTCTTTTTTCTTTTAATAATTTTTGCATTTCTGCATCGCTATTTTGACCAGAGCTACTAGTGCTAATAAGCCCGAAAAGAAGAAATACAATAAAAAACAATCTATTACTCATAAAATATTTACTTTGTTTGCAAATATACCACTTAAAAGCAAATAGTATATAACACAATATAAGAGGAAATAGTATTTAATACTATTTAGAAACATTCTAAATTAGATTCCTGACCAATTCATTTATTTGTAAATCTATTAAAAAATACTATTTTAGCCTTTATTTTTATCCTGCCACTTAAAGGGATATGAAATAATCATACCAAACCAGATATTAACTTTTTCAATATGGATATTGTGCATAAACGCAATTTAAAAATAAAACTAACAAGTTTTGTTTTTTCACTATTCTTTCTATTTACCGTAAATCTCACCGCACAAGGTGATGCGTCCAAAGGTAAAGAACTATTTAACACAAACTGTACAGCTTGTCATAAGTTAGATACAAGACTTATAGGACCACCCTTAGGTGGCATTTCAGATAGTCGAGAAAAAGAATGGATTTACAAGTTTGTAAGAAATTCTCAAGAGTTTATTAAAGAAGATGCTGATGCAAAAGCAGTTTTTGAGGAGTATAAAATTCCGATGACTTCATTCACTCAGTTTTCTGATGCTGATATTGACAATATCATTGCCTATACAAATGGAGATGGAGTAGTCGCAGAAACATCCGTAGCAGAAAATGATACAAAAACTGTAGCAGAAACAGCAGATTCAAAATCAGCTACTGGGTCTTATGAAAGGTTTGAAGCAAATAATAGTAACTGGTGGTGGCAACCTTTAGTTTTGTTACTTTTTGTTGTTCTTATTTATTTTCTAGCAAAGAAAAAACAAAATTTTGGAGCTATTTTCTTAACCATTATAGCTTTGTTTAGTACTGCTTATTTCTTATTTAATTACTTATTTCAAATAGGTGTTGATACAGGATATAAACCTGTGCAACCCATTGAATTTTCACATAGAGTTCACTCGGGAGACAATGGTATTGATTGTGAATATTGTCATGCATCAGCAAAGCACAGTAAAACTTCCGGAATTCCGACATCAAATGTGTGTATGAATTGTCATAAATCAATTAATGAATACACCGGAGAAACATTTGGTGGACATGACAAAGCATTTTTCGATGGAGAGATCGCTAAAGTTCATGCTGCTGCCGGTTGGGAACCATCACAATTTGCATACACTAGTAAAGGCAAAGCAGTTGAGTGGACTCGTGTACATAACCTTGCTGATTTTGTGTATTATAATCATTCTCAACACGTAAATGTAGCGAACTTAGAATGTCAAACATGTCATGGGCCTGTTGAAGAAATGCACAGAGTAGAGCAATTCTCTCCATTAACTATGGATTGGTGTTTGTCTTGTCACATAGACACCCAAGTTGATATGGATAATAATGGTTATTACGCTGGAACCTACGAACATATGGCGAAAGCACACGAAAGTGCGACAGTTGCAGATATGGGAGGTAGAGAATGTGGAAAATGCCATTACTAAAAAAATAATTAACACCTGAACTACAATCAGAATACGTTTGTGGTTGAGTTTTGTACAATAAACACACAAGGTCATCAAACAGAGTTAAGATGACGATTATAGATTTAAGAATATGAGTTCAAAGAAAAAATACTGGATTAGCGCAGAAGAGTTGAAAAAAGACACTTCCTTAATAGATAATCTTAATCAAAAAGAATTTTTAGAAGAAATTCCAACTGATAAATTCTTAGGAGACAAAGAAACTTTAGAGGCCTCTGAACCTTCGCGTCGTGATTTCCTGAAATATGTTGGTTTTTCTACAGCAGCAGCTACTTTAGCTTCTTGTGAAGGACCTGTTCGTAAAGCAATTCCTTATGTGATAAAACCGGAAGATATTACACCCGGAGTTGCAAATTACTATGCTACTACAATGTTTGATGGATATGATTTTGCGAATATCCTGGTAAAAACACGTGAAGGGCGTCCCATAAAAATTGAACCAAACAAAGAAGCCGGAGGC
>JAUVOS010000136.1 GCA_030599055.1 Lutibacter sp. | reverse complement strand
TAGTGCAATTGTCAAGAAATTGAAAGGAAGGAGTTCACGAAAACTTCAGGAGGAATTCCCTATTTTACGTAAGAGGTATTGGGGACAACATTTTTGGGCAATAGGATTTGGATGTTGGAGTACAGGTAATATTACATATAAGATGGTAAATGATTATCTATAACATCATCGTAAATCAGGAAATGATAGTGATACGTTTATAATAGAGTGATTACATGTTGTTAGTCACGAGTCCTGACTTTAGTCAGATTTAGAAACCTATGGACTTTTAGTCCATAGTGGTTTAGTTGAGCTTACGAGTTAAGGTTAAGTGAAATGGAAGTCAAGAGGATTTTCCCTCTTTTTGATAAAACTTTCAGAAAAAGAGTATAAATACACTTAAAGTAAAATTAACCCCGATTTTCATCGGGGTTAGGATATAATTTCATTAACGAGGTAGATCCTCATCAAATTCACTTACTTGTTTGGCTAATTCAGCAAAAACTTCGTATGCAGGTCGTGGGGTGAGCTCTTTTTGCCCTTTATCGGTTATTTTAATAAGGTTTAATGTATTCTCAACTTCAACACCTATATAGGCGATATTAAGAGCAGGAACACGTATGAGTCTCATCTTTTTCCCTATTTTAACTCTTGTTGCCAATGACATAAAAGCTTCAGAATAAGGTGCATCTCCTATACCAGAGGCATAGTATTTATCCTCTTTTTTACTAAGCAAAACAAAGGCTTCAAGCTTATTGTCTTTAGCATTCGTTAAGGGAACCGTAACATATTCCATATTTTTAATTAGATCATTTGGATCTATAAAAGTATCGTATTTCTTAAGCAAGTCTAAACCAACAGCATAATGAATGATAGCCTTTCCAACTTTTACATCATCAAGAGCATATTCTGATGAAAGACTATAATATTTAAAATTTTGTGCATTAATGGCACATTTAAAATGCTTAATGCTGATGCTTGCCAAATCTGAAAATTGATTTTCTTGACCGTTCATTTGAATACTTGTTATAATTGCTATACTGAGTAGTATAAATAGTATTTTTTTCATGATTTAAAGCTTTTAAGGTGTGGGTTTAATTTCATAATAATCGTTCCAATGAGATGAACCGGGATCACCTGCAACATAGGCATCATAGGTTATCGTATAGTTGCTTCCTACATTTACAGGTAATGGGTTGTTTATATGCAAGAATTTCTCATCGTTACATTCTCCAGTAGAATAGCCTACTATAGCCACCATATGACCGCTAGTTCCCGGCCAGTGCCAAGTATAGGTAATAGGTCGATTTTTACAATCAATTTCACTCCTGATCTTATCCCAACTCAGGGGAGCATTAGTGGTGTTTAAGGATGTAAAATTGTATTTATTAAACTCCGGCCAACCACCATTTACACAATTATTTGGGATGGTTGCATTACAACAACCTGTTAATCCAAAACGGTTGTTAGCTTGGGTACATTGTGATACGTTATTCCCCAAAAAATCCATACACATTTGTCCGCTAGCAGCCCAGCACCATTGACTCGTTTCTTGAGGCCAAAGTGTAACTGCTAAAACTTTAGAATCTTCATATGGAGGACAACATCCACTAAAAGTTAGAGAAATTAAAATTCCTATAACCGCTAGTTTAAAAAATGACGCTTTTTTCATAATTAAGTTTTTAAAGGTTAGTATTAATTATTTAATAGTTTACCCGATTTGTGCATTAGGAACTCCCCTATTCCAGCCCCTAATGCATAATCAGATTTAATGATATAATCTTAAACGAATTGAATTTAAAACTAATCGTCCCAAAATATTGGGATAGATCTTTTATTCATCATCATCTTCAAATTCATCAACTGGACAACAACGATACTCTTGAGATTTCTCCAGTAATTCAATTTGTTTTGCCAAAAGTTTATTTTGAAGCTTTTGATTTTCTAATTCTAAGCCAATAAATTCTTGTTGCGTATCTTCACAGGTATTGCAATCATCTAAACATCCTTTTACAACAATACCTGGTGTAGGAATAGTTGTTTTAAACTCAAAGTTGAATTCAGCAATCACTTCTTTGCTAACTCTTCCGTTTTTATCAAGAATCCTATTATCAACCAAATCTTCCTGGACATTTGCAATAGCTTTTTCTCTAATATTTTTAGAAATAGGTTCTATCTGCAATTGCATAGCAGTGTACAGCATTTGTGGTTGTACTCTTGTTGCATGTGCTAATCGCACTGTATCTAACTCTTTCGTTTTAATTGTTGCTTTGTCAGAAGTTGCTAACACCGCAGCAGGAATTATTGAAAATTTTGGATTTGCCAAAATTGGCTTGTTTACAACAGCGCTGTTAGCAGCAGGATCAATAACACGCATTTTAATTGCTCTAATGCTTACTTTTGTAGTTTGTTGTTTATCTAACTGATAGAATAAATAACTAACCGAGTGACAACGATTTTTATTTCTAAATAATCGGCTGCTACTTTCAACATGACTTTCACTTTCACCTTCTACGTGCTTTTTAGTTTGAACTTCACCTACTTGAACAGCACTGGTTTCTCTGGTCATATGAATTGATTTGTTATGACCCGCTTCCGCATGAACTCTCAATTCTCTCATAAAGTCTTTGGTAGATGATGCATCATAACTGCCCGAAATTGAAGCAGACGGACCATTAATAATCGTACCAAAAAGCCCACTTGTAGATCCTTTACTACTCGCACTACCACTACTAGACGAACTTGCTTGAGTTTCTTCACGACTTTCAAGATCTGACATAAAACTCTCATAAGCATCCATATAATATTGTTCTTCAGCAGATTGCTCATGTCTATATGACAATTGTGTCTCACTATCAAAGGAAAAACGAGAACGACGATCTTGTGTAAAAAGTTTTACTTTTTCACCAGGTAGCAAGGTTGTACTATATACAACGTTACCTAATTGTAATGGTCCGGTACATCTTTCAATTCTAATATGCAACGCCACTTCAACCGCAACTCGTTGGCTTAGATGGTCTAATTTAACGTCAGTATAGTTTTTTAGACGATAAACAAAATCTAAATAGTCACATTTTTTACCAGTGACTAATTCTGGACAGCAAGGATTCTTTTTTTTAGTTTCCATGATTTGAGTATTTAAAATTTAATTATTAGTAGATTAATAGTGTTATAATTCTTTTTACAACTTTATAATATTATGGTTTGATTAAGGTTATATAACGATAGGTTGTAATTCTACCAATATATCCATAACCATTTGTTGTTCGGGCTCTTGCATGTACATTAAAGGAGTGCGCACAAGTCACTAATGGTAACCAACTGGCATTTATGTGATGACTTCCCTGCCAAGATGCTGGCATAGTAGTCGTGTCATATTTACCACTTGTAATCAATGCAGAATGTCCTTCTCCCCAACGTGCAGTAAGACTATAGTCTAATAAGTTACCTTCAGTATCAAATGCCTCAAAATCAATGCTAATATGATCATGAGGGCTAGTCAATTTCACAATACCGCAAGCATCTATTTCATTAGTTCCATGTTTTACACTATTGATACGAACTTCAGGAATATTGTTATCAATATATAATGTAAGTGTTTGTGGAGATGGAATCGCACCAACTTCGCTACTCCCTGCATTATAAAACTTAACCTTAAATTGGTGTTTTCCGGTAGCTAGTTTTGTAGAGTTGAATTGAAATAGTAAATCATCTATTGAATAGTCCTTTGTTGCATTTGGCATTTTGTAAAAGTTACTACCATCAGGAGCAAAAGATTTTAATACATAGTCTGTTCCATCCCATTCGTAGTTATACCAAGATGTAATAAATTCTGAAAAACTTCCTGCAGTTCCTTTTCTATGAAATACTTTATACTTTACAGCACCAAGACTTGGTAGATCTAACATTTTAGTTCTATTGCCAATTACATTAAGCATACCTCCAAAAGCTGCCTTTTTAGCATAAATATAATAGACAGGAGCAGTAGTTGCTTTGCCTGTACTACTGCTTATTTTAGTGGTAGGAATTAATCCTACACTTCCCATTATCGGACCTTGATCTGCTAGAGATATTGAAGGCTTTTTAGAGCAATATAAGGTGTGTAGGTTGGTGAAATTATTAAAGAAATTCTGAGGGGTGTCATAATTAAAATTTGGAGTTGTTGAATGCACTCTGATTCCAAATTTTGTATGTGATGTTGAAAACCAACGCCTCCTCCAAGGATGTAAACTTATTTTTAAGTCTGTTAGTCTGAATACAAATTTCCATATACGGTGTGCTGTATTCGAATTAGGCGAAGATTCAAAAACACTTTTACATTCATAAGTCTTAGGCTCATTTAGTAAACCTGTCCATGTTCCAGGTCCAAGGTAATACTGTCTCCCTAATTTATTTGGATTTCCAGGATAACTTCCAAAATTTACATCATAATTAGGTGTAATAGATTTATTTCTATTTCTATCAAAAGTAAACCAAAAATAATCACCGGTTCCGGGATCATTGTGTGTGTCTTCTACCATATCGAGAGCTACATATAGATATTTAGCATCATTTTTTGCAAACATATATCCGCCAGGAATTTTCATTTGGTATTCTAGTGCTCCACTCCAAACTTCATCATCTAAGCGTTTGTTTAATGAAATGGGTATCGCAGCCCATTTTGATTTGATTTTTCCCATAATATTAAATTAATAAGTTAATTAGATATTTTAAATGAAGCATATAACAAACTAGTTCGATTTAATAAGAATAATAGTTATACACTATACTTTTACTGTTTAGTTTAGTCTAGTTTCATGTTTTGTTTATAACCTTAATTTGCTTACTCTATAATTTTTATTAAATAAGCCTAGGTGTAGATAAGATGATTTCAAAACATCCTATTCTTGCATAATAATTAAATATGGGGCATATTTAATTACGGGGTCAATATTATTATTTTAATTACACTACAAAATTAAGTCATTGACGATTTGCTGTCAAGAGGGTTCATCCCTTTTTTTAAAGAGTGTTTATAATCTTAATTTTTCTAAAATTCCTTAATGTAAATTGCGAATTTACTTACAATGTTTTTGTAACACAATGATTATAATCATCGTAATTGATGATTATAATCATTGAAAACAAACTTTTGATATCTATTCATTACATCCTAAAAAGATTTTTTTAAATAATTTTTTAAGTAGATAAGTATTAAAAGTACTTTTTCAATAAAGCAAAATAACCCCGATATGCATCGGGGCAGGCTTCACGCAGTTCAGCTTGTCCGCCTCTGGAGGATTGTAGTTCTTTTTACAGTAAATAGCGTTTAGGCTAGTGTGTTGTCAGTTCGAGTGATTATAAATACGATAGTATTTATAATTGTATCGAGAACATGTTAAACCAAATATTTACACCTTTTATTTAAAGATATTTTTACAAGCTAAATCTACAATACTACCTACACCTCCGACAACCGTATTTCCATAGCCGGAACCCTGAAAGGCTTGCTTAAAAGTCAAATTCCAATATTTACAATGGCCTTCGTTGGTTTTAAATGCAGCTGCGGCAGGAATACTTCTGTATAGTATTTTTCCATTTACAGGATGTTTGTGTATTTTCCAACTACTGCCAGTAATTACAACTCGTTGCACTTTTTTGTCATTTTCCCATCCTTCGTTTTGTAAAGCTGATTTCATATAATTTGCCAAACCCGAATTATTCATCTTAGCTTTTGGCATATAAATTTTCGATAAACTTTTTTCTCTATAGGTAACAGCGTAAGCAGCTAGTTTATCTTGACCTGTGCTACAGTCCAGTTTAAATTCTCCGTCAGCTAAATGTATCATAGCGCTTGTACCTGGTTGCATCGCATCTAAAGAGAATTTTATTGTATGATTCCTCGGAGAAATAGTAGCCAATTTTTGAGCATATTTGACAGGTCCACTATGAGTATTTGTAGCTGGATCAGGAATAATTTCTATAAAAGAATAAGTAGCCCCTTTTTGCAAGCTAGCATAATCCATACCGAACGTATGATTTGTTTTTTTAGAGCCATCTACAAAAAGACTTACAGTAACATTGATGCCATTTGTTGATTTTGTTAAGTCCTTAAAACTACCTTTTAAATAGGCCATAGCATAAATAAAATCACCCGCCTTGTATATAGTTTTTATAGTTGATCTATTTTCTGCTTTAATACTTGGTTTTTTTGTAAAAAATACTATTTTTCCCGCATTCTCTTTATGTAAGTCACTTGTATAAATTTTTGCAAAAATGGCACCGCCTATTTTTTGAAGCGTATTTGTTGCTTCTTTATTTAAAGCTTTAATACTATTATCATCTGGTAATAGTAGTAATGCTGCATCACTTAAATGTTTTGCTTGTTCGGCATATTTTATAGCATCTTGTGCATTTGTTGTTTTATTTTCGTAAGCTCCTTCGATCAATCCGTTAATTACATTTTCTAAAGTCTGATTGTAATATGATTTATAGGCTGTAGCAAATTCTTTTACGGGTTGCACCATATAATCAAAACTATGACCTTTAAATTTAGCATCGCCTTCTGTAGTGATTTTTAATAAGTTAGGATAATCAATTTCTTTGGCTTCTTTAAGATAGTTTGAAGTGTTATAATAACTATGTACCCATCCTGCTCCACTTCCCAGTCTTTCGTCCATGAGATTTGTAAGCTTCCAACTTTTATCTGTAAGTATTTTTTCAAAATCTGCTTTTGCCAAATTAGTTTCAACTGCCTTACCTACATTAGCATTGTAAAAGGATTGATAGTCTTGAAACCTTTTTTTATAGTTGCTTGAATCAAAATTAGGATCTCCCGATATTACATTTTCTAAATGAATGGGTACGACTTCAAGTAATGATGCGTATCTCATCATCGTGCTTTCACTTCCCCAATCTGGACTATTTTTAAGTGATTCGAGTTCGTCTAGCCTTTCAACTAGTGAGTTAATATAATT
>JAUVOS010000100.1 GCA_030599055.1 Lutibacter sp. | reverse complement strand
TGATATAGACAATTATGGTATTGATGAGAATGGCGTAGCAGATGGTGATGGTGACATTGATAATATCGTAACAGTTAATGGAATCAATCCAGCAGGAGATCCGACAGAGACAGATACGGCTCATGAGGACATAGAGATCGACTACACCAACAACGGTGATCCATTCTTTACTGTTCTTAAAGAAGCAGATGTATTAGAAGTTAATGATGTAGGCGATATAATAACCTATACAATAACTGTGACGAATACAGCAACATTTGCTATTGATTTAGATCCAGATGGTGATGGTATTTACGATATTTATGATGCAAATGTTGATGAATTACAATATGTAGGTGGAGACACAGACGATGATGGCTTATTAGATGTCGGTGAGACATGGGTATTTGAAGGAACACTCACAATGACCCTAGAGATATTTATGGAATTTGGTCTTGATGAATATGGTAATTTTGATAATGATGGAAATATTGAGAATATTGTTCAAGTTTGTGGAGAAGCACCAGATGAAACCGAAGAATGTAATGATTCGAATATCGTAGTAGTTATCTTAGACTTTATCTTTATACCGGATGCATTCTCACCCGATGATGATAATAATAATGAGACCTTTGAGATTATAGGATTATATCAATATTATCCAAATTTCACCATACAGATATTCAATAGATGGGGTAATAAGGTATATGATTATGAGAATAAGGGAAGTATAGACCCGGCATGGTGGGATGGAATGTCAAATGGTAAAGCAGTAATTAATAAGGATATAGCAGTGCCAACAGGTACCTATTACTTTATACTAGATTTCAATGATGGTATCAGAACACCATTGGTTGATTGGATTTATATGAAACGTGATTAATAAACAAATTATAATACAATGAAAAAGTTATTTTTAATTTTGTTAGTGTGCATTGGGTTAATATTTATAAAGCCTGAAAAGGGTATCGCCCAACAAGATGCGCAGTACACTCAGTATATGTACAATATGAATATATTGAATCCCGCCTATGTTGGTTCAAAACCCGGAACTTTAAGTATTTCATTATTAGGACGTACACAATGGGTGGGAGTTCCAGGAGCTCCGCAGACAGCAACGCTGTCTGTACATTCACCCATTACAGAACGTATGGGTTTGGGCATGTCAGTTTATGCAGATAAAATTGGTCCTATAAATGAACAATTTGTATTTGCAGATTATTCTTATACGATTCCGGTTGGGTACTATGATAATTTGGCATTTGGAATAAAAGCAGGAGTAAGCATGATCGATGCACAATTAACAGATTTACTGACAAACAATCCCGATGGTAATTTTGAGGAAAATATTGCCAATGCAAAACCCAATTTCGGATTTGGAGTTTTTTATTATAGTGATATTTATTATGTAGGTTTGTCTGTTCCTAATTTATTAAAAACCACCTATTTAGAAAATAATGGAGGCTTAATTACGGATATAAGTAAAAAGAGCCATATGTTTTTAACGGCAGGTTATGTTTTTGATTTGACCTATTCTTGGCAATTCAAGCCATCTATAATGGCGAAAGCAACTATGGGTACGCCACTATCTGCAGATATATCAGCGAATTTTCTATACGATCAGGCGTATGAAGTAGGTGCTTCGTATCGATGGGATGATTCTGTAAGCTTATTGATAGGGGCGAGAGTTTCAGACAACCTTCGTATTGGTTATTCGTATGATTTTACACTTACTGAATTAAATAAGTTTAATAGTGGTTCTCATGAGTTAATTATTTTGTTTGATTTACTGACAACTTATGATATTATTTCACCGAGATTCTTCTAAAACATTTATTATGAACAGATACAGAACATTATTGATTATATTATTTATGAGTTTACCCGTTTTATCTCAAATAGAGGGGATAACTGAAAGGCCTATAAATGTGCCGGATCATACAGATGAATTTGAGATTACAAATCTGTCCGTCAATTCATTTGATTCAGACTTTGGAGTTACTTATTTTGGAAAAGATAAAATTTTATTTTCTTCGACACGAGAGGACAATGATAATAGCGATAAGAAGTGGAAAGGAAACGATCAAAGGTTTTTAAACTTTTATGTTGGTGAAGTTGATGATGAAGGAAATGTTACTACTTATGAAAGTCTTAAAGGAAAGGGAAATACGCGTTATCATGAGTCTAGCGCAGCCTATAATAAAGAGCGCACACGTGTTTATTTTACTAGGAATAGTTTTTACAAGGATAAGAAGTTTTTATCGACTACAAGAATAATGAAATTATCGATATATATAGCAGATGTTGATGCAGATGGCGAATGGAGTAATATAGTTCCTTTCCCTTATAATAGTAATGAATATAGCAATGGACATCCCACTTTAAGTTTGGATGGGAAAACCATGTATTTTACATCTGACATGCCGGGCACTGTAGGAAGAACAGATATTTTTAAGGTGGATATTAAAGAAACAGGAACTTTTACATTGCCGGAAAATTTAGGGGGTAATGTAAATACACCGGGTAAAGAAATGTTTCCTTTTATCGCTGCAGATGGTACTTTATATTTTTCATCTGATTATCATCAGGGAATGGGTAAATTGGATATTTTCAAGACAGATAGTGATGAGTTAGAGTTGGCAGCCATTCAAAACATAGGGCTTCCTTTTAACAGCAGGCGTGATGATATTGCTTTTGTAATGAACACGAATTTACTAGAGGGCTATTTTTCATCCAATCGTCCAAATGGAAGAGGAGATGATGATATTTATTATTTTGTATCGGACAAAAAGGTAGAAGAAGTGGTTGAGGAACCTATACCCATTGTTTGTAATAATATGATTCAGGGAACGATTACGGATATCTCAAATGGTGAGTTACTTCCTGGAAGTTTAGTGGAGATTACTGATATGAAGGGAATTACTTTGTATAAAGTAAAAGTTGGCGAAGACGGTTTATTTTCTTATGAGACACCTTGTTCTACAGAATATGTAGTCAAAGCGAGTAAAACCTTGTTTATGGATAAGGAAATCATTATTAAAACAAGTGATGTTGTAGGGCAAGAAATTCCAGCAAATATTTCTCTGACTCCAGAAGTTATAAAGATCCAAGGAAAAATTGTGATTGATATTGAATCAATTTATTTTGAATATGATTCGTATAAAATAACCAATCGTGCAGCTATTGAGTTAGAAAAAGTAATTGCTTTTATGCACAAATATCCTGCCGTTATTGTCGAAGGAGGCTCTCATACTGATTGTAGAGGCTCTAATCCATATAATATGACCCTTTCACAAGGACGTGCAAAATCTACAGTTGATTTTATTAGAAATTATGGAGGAATCGAGGCTAAGAGGATTTACGCAAAAGGCTATGGTGAAACACAACCTGTTAACAGATGTGTGGATAATGCAAAGCCCAGATGTACCGAAAAAGAACATTCTTTAAACCGACGAACAGAGTTTGTATTGGTTAATCCAGAGGTTTTGGAAGACTAACCTTAAATAACATTAATATAAAAAAAAGCCGTTTGAGAAATCAAATGGCTTTTTTCTTGTATTATATCCCAAAACTTCTATATAAATCACATCAGTAAGCAATCAATACAATCAGTAGCTATGTGTAAAAGTAATCCAATTGCAATGATTCTAAATTTTGGTATAAAAAACAAAACTAAATAAGCAACAATAGCATAATAGGAGTGAAGTGGATGAAATCCAATGCTACATCGTGTCGGATCGAAAATAGGATTTGCAATTAAATGATCCAAATCAACCAACAGGGTAGCAAGCATAAGAAGCCACGCTTTTTTCCATATTTTTTTGTAAAATAACCAAGCTATTAAACCCGGAAACAACAAATGTAAACTATAAACCTGAGTTTGGTGTAAGATTTATTCACAGCTTAGATGAATTTTTTCATATTCGAAGATTAATTTTTGAAGGACTAACTGGTTAATTTTAGAAAATTTGGCAAGAAAATGGGAAAATTCATCAAGCCCAAAGGGAAACCAAAGAAAAGGCAATCTTTTTTGTGTAAAATTATCAAAATATCCAGATATTCCTTCCGATTTTACACTTCAAATCTTACCTTTTTTTTGGTTTCTGTGGATTAAAGCTTACACCAAATTCAGGTTAAAATGCAGACAGGTTTGTAAAAAAGAAAATGATTCAAAATCAAACATTTCTTACCATCTAATAACAACACTTCCCCAAGTAAATCCACTACCAAAGGCGGCAATCACTACTATATCTCCTTCTTTAATTTTACCTTTTTCCCAAGCTTCACAAAGGGCAATAGGTATAGATGCAGCAGTAGTATTTCCATATTTTTGAATATTACTATACACCTGATCATCGGATAAATTAAACCTTCTTTGAACAAATTGAGTAATTCGTAGATTTGCTTGATGTGGAACAAATAAATCAATGTCTTCTGCAGATAAATTATTTGCTTGTAAACCTTCTTTGATTGCTTCTGAAAAACGCACAATAGCATGTTTAAAAACCTTTTGTCCATCCATATATGGAAAATAAGAAAGATCGTCTTTATTCTCAATCAAATAAGGAATCCAATTTTTATTATTTGGTTTATCCACTGATAATTCTTTAGCAAATTCTCCTTGTGAATGTAAATGAGTAGATAATATTCCGTTTTCTTTTTGTTTATTTCTAGATAATACCATGGCACCGGCGCCATCTCCAAAAAGTACTGCTACTGTTCGTCCTCGTGTTGTTTTGTCCAAACCACTTGAATGGAATTCTGCCCCAATTATCAAGATATTTTTATACATACCCGTTTTAATAAATTGGTCTGCAATTGACATAGAATACACAAAACCTGAACATTGATTTCGAACGTCTAATGCTCCAACTGTTGGCATTTCTAATAAATGTTGTACAAGTACACCACCACCGGGGAAATAATAATCAGGACTTAAAGTGGCAAAAATGATAAAATCAATATCATCTTTTGATAACCCGGCTCTTTTAATAGCAATTCTTGAAGCTTTTGCTCCCATAATTGCAGAGGTGTCATCACTTTCTTCAGGAATCCAACGCCTTTCCTGAATACCGGTTCTTTCCTGAATCCATTCATCATTGGTATCCATTATTTTTGATAAATCGTCGTTGGTTACAATGTTATCTGGGACATAAAATCCCATTCCGGTAATTTTTGAGCTATACATTTTTGTAATTTTGAATTGAAAACTTAGAATTCAGAATTAATTATCTGACATCCTTAATTACTCATTATTATCTTCCAAAGATATAGAAATTAAAAATAGTATGCTATGAATAGTAGTTTACAAATGATCCAGAACTACTAAATGGCTGAAAAACAATAAAAAGGGATTACTTCAATAAATGGTATTTAATCTCAGGGCATCGCGATAACTATCGGGACTGAACCCTAAATTCCGACGCAGAGCATCGGGGTATTAAACCATCCCGCCTTAACGGCTTTCGCCCTGCGAATAAAATTCGCTAATATTATTTATAGATTTACGTTGTAATTCTGGAATGTAACATTCGTCAGCTGCGTAACCTACAGGTAATAATAAGAAAGCTCGTTCGTTATCAGGACGCTCTAATATTTTTTCTAAAAATCGCATAGGACTTGGTGTGTGTGTCAAAGTGACTAACCCGGCATTGTGAATGGCAGCTATTAACATTCCACATGCAATTCCTACTGATTCGTTTACATAGTAGTTTTGTGATTTATTACCATTTTTGTCATATTCAAATAAGTGTTTAAAAACAACAATTAAGTAAGGAGCAATCTCAATAAATGGTTTAGAAGCATTAGTCCCCATAGGTTTAAGATCTTTTAGCCAAGAAGCGCTCATACGTTCATTATATGATTTTTGTTCTTCAGCTTCAACGATTTTTCTGATTCCTCTTTTGATTTTTTTGTTTTCAACTACACAAAAACTCCAAGGTTGCTTGTGTGCACCTGAAGGCGCGGTTCCTGCAGTTTTGAGGATATTCTCAATTACTTCTTTAGAAATTTTTTTGTTAGAAAAATCACGAATAGAGCGACGTTTATTCATGATTTTATAGAACTTTTCACTACGTTTTAAGACTTCTTTTTCCGAAATACTTGTCGATAGGTATCGAATATGTGTATGTCCATTAACAATTTTAGTGTCTTTGTTTGGCATTCTAATAGATTTATGTGTAAATATAATACTTTCTCTGTCATCTTGTCACAAATATAATTTTGGTACTATTTTAGACAATACACACACAAATATATTTAACAAAAAATTTAAACAACAAATAATGTCAAAAGGAAATATTAACATTTCAACGGAAAATATCTTTCCAATTATCAAGAAATTTTTATACTCAGATCACGAAATATTTTTACGTGAATTAGTGTCTAATGCAACAGATGCTACGCTAAAACTAAAACATTTGTTCAGTATCGGTGAAGCAAAGGGAGAGTACGGAACACCTCAGATTGAAATAAAAATTGATAAAAAGAAAAAAACACTTCATATCATCGACCAAGGAGTTGGTATGACTAAAGAGGAAGTCGAAAAATATATTAATGAAATTGCATTCTCTGGTGCCGAGGAATTTGTAGAAAAATACAAAGATAAAATAGAGGATAGTGGTATTATAGGTCGTTTTGGACTTGGTTTTTACTCAGCTTTTATGGTAGCTGACAAAGTGGAGATTTTAACGAAATCATATAAAAAAGGTTCACAAGCTGTACGCTGGGAATGTGACGGAAGTCCGGTTTATACCCTCGAAAACATTGATAAAAAAGAAATTGGAACTGAAATAATCTTACATATAAGCAAAGAGGAAAAAGGATTTTTAGAGGAAAATAAAATAAACGAATTGTTGACCAAATACAATCGTTTTATGCCAATTTCCATAAAACATGGTACACGCGAAGAAACGAAAACTATTGGTGAAGGTGATGATGCTAAGGAAGAAAAAACCATAGTCGATAATATAATCAACAATCCCACGCCAGCTTGGACTAAAAAACCATCCGATTTAAAAGAAGAAGATTACAAGAGTTTTTATCGTGAATTGTATCCGATGCAATTTGAGGAACCTTTGTTTAACATCCATCTAAATGTCGATTATCCTTTTCATTTGACAGGTATCTTGTATTTTCCGCGTATTACCAAAAACATGGATATTCAAAAAGACAGAATACAATTATATCAAAATCAGGTTTTTGTAACCGATAATGTTGAAGGTATTGTCCCTGATTTCTTACAAATGTTACGAGGTGTGATTGATTCGCCAGATATTCCTTTAAATGTATCACGTAGTTATCTACAATCAGATGGCGCTGTTAAAAAGATTTCAGGATACATCACTAAAAAAGTAGCGGATAAACTAAATTCAATTTTCAAAAAAGATCGTAAAGACTTTGAAGCCAAATGGGAAGACATCAAGCTAATTATTGAATATGGAATGTTGTCAGAGGACAAATTCTTTGATAAAGCACAAAAATTTGCTTTGTATCCAATGGTAGATGGTGCTAATTATACTCTTGAAGAACTCAAGAAAAAAATAAAAGACAATCAAACTGACAAGGATGATAATTTGATTGTATTGTACACATCTGATAAGGATAAACAACATTCCTATATAGAAACTGCTCAGGCTAAAGGCTATAAAGTAGTTTTATTAGATTCACCAATCGTTCCGCATCTTATTCAAAAGTTAGAAACTGAAAATGAGAAAGTAAAATTTACTCGTGTAGATGCTGATTTTATTGATAATTTAATCAAAAAGGAGGACACCAAAATATCAAAACTTTCAGATGATGAGAAATCTAAATTAGAAGGTATAATCAAAGAAGTTGTTCCTGCTGAGAAATATACAGTACAAATGGAGGCTTTAGACTCATCTGAAAATCCATTTATCATCACACAACCCGAATTTATGCGTCGTTATAAAGAAATGAGCCAAACAGGCGGCGGCATGATGGGAATGGGTGAGATGCCGGAAATGTATAATTTAATTATCAATACCAATAATCCTTTGATGGATAAAATATTAAAAGCAAAGAAGAACAAAGCAAAATATGTAAACCAAGCTTTAGATTTAGCCAAACTCTCTCAAAGTCTCCTTACAGGAAAAGAAATGACAGAATTTATAAAACGCAGCTTTGAGTTGATGAAGTAGGGTTTACGTTAAATGCCTTATACAATAGTATCATGTAAAATAAAAAAAGTCACAAATGCACGAATATTATCCGTGTAATTGTGGCTTTTTTTTAGCAATTAAATTAGAATATAATTACCAAATTTTCACACGCTCTTCAGGTTTTAGATACATAGCGTCTCCTTCTTTTATATTGAAGGCTTTATAAAAAGCATCTACGTTTTGTATTGGCTGTGTTGCTCTTACCTTACCTGGTGAATGTGGATCTGTTTTAATCTGTGTTTTAAGAGCTTCCTCCCTTGTTTTAATTCTCCATACTGAAGCCCAAGACATAAAAAAGCGTTGTTCGGGGGTAAATCCTTGGATTTTATTTGGTTTCTCATGGTCTTTATAAAACAATTCTAAGGCAGTAAAAGCCGAATTTATACCACCTAAATCTCCAATATTTTCGCCTAAAGTATACTCACCATTGACGAAAACTCCTGGTAGTACTTCAATTTTAGAGTATTGATCATTTAAGCTTTGTCCTAGAACATTAAATGCTGTAAAATCTTCATCAGTCCACCAGTTTTCAAGATTTCCTTTAGCATTATATTTAGCACCTTGATCATCAAAACCGTGAGAAATTTCATGACCAATTACAGCACC
>JAUVOS010000138.1 GCA_030599055.1 Lutibacter sp. | reverse complement strand
TTTACAAACAGGACATAGATATTGTATCTCATTCGGTTGATAATGAGCTCCGCAATCGTTACATTGGTAATAATATTTTAGCTCTTTCATATTCTATCTATTAATAGCAGGATTAAAAAGCTGCTACACAAAGTTTCAAAGGATTCACAGAGAACAGTCTATAAATACTCTTTTAAAACTCCTGTTCTTTCATTAAATTCATTAATCTTTTCATCCCATTCATCTGCTTTTGCATAATGATTTTTCCAATAGTTTTCATCGTACCATTGCGCATTTAGTTCTTCTACCGTTTTACCTTGTTGCTCAATCCAAGTAAAGTATTTAAGATTGTGCATGCGTTTTTTCTGATAATAATTCATTTCGATAATGTGGTCAATATTAATTCCCATCAAATCGGCTTCAAAACTCACTGCTGCATCTCTATTGGTAAACGGACCATGTTTTTCGTTTTCTTCTTTCTTTCTAGATTGATACATTTCCATAGAATCGGTTGCAACGGTAAAGAGGATATCATCTTCATTCATTTCATAGTATTTTGCCATCTTAATGGCTCCCATCATGTTTGCGATTGATGAAATTCCCATCAAATGTAATTTATCAACTAAATCTGGATTGACATTCATCTCCTTTTTAAGGAAATCTTTACCGGCATCTTCGTTGAATAATCGCATTAAACGGATATTCGGATTGTCATCAATTCCTGCAACCATGTCCATGTTTTTTAGATTGTGAATCCACGGTACATGCTTGTCTCCAATACCTTCGATACGATGTTCGCCATAACCATTATATAGTAAAGTTGGACATTGCAAAGCCTCACCTGCACATACTTTATAATTAGGATGTAATTCTCTTAAATAATCGGTTGCTCCTAATGTTCCCGCGGAACCTTGTGTTAAGAATACACCTGAAAAACGACTATTTTCAGCTTTTACAGATTGGAAAACTTCTTCCATTGCTGGTCCAGTTACAGCATAATGCCATAGTGGATTTCCAATTTCCTCAAATTGATTCATGTTTACGATTTTGTCGCCACGTTCGGCTATAAGTTCTTTTACTTTATCGTAAATTTCTTTTACATTACTTTCTGTTCCCGGCGTTGCGAAAATTTCTGTTCCCACTTTTTCCAACCAATCAAAACGCTCTTGTGACATTCCTTCCGGTAAAACAGCGATAGATTCACATCCCAATAGATAGGAATCATACGCGCCACCTCGACAATAGTTACCTGTTGATGGCCATAATGCTTTTTGAGTCGTTGGGTCAAATGTACCCACTACTAACTTTTCTATTAATGGTCCATAGGTAGCTCCTACTTTATGTGCTCCTGTTGGAAAATATTTCCCAACAAGCATAATAATTCTGGCTTTTACTCCTGTTAATTCGGATGGTAATTCTATATAATTAACATCACCAAATCCGCCACCGAATTTTGTGGGTTCATTCTTCCATGTCAATCTAAAAAGGTTGAGTGAATTCAAATCCCATAAACCAATATTCTTAAGTTTATCTTTTATCTTTTCAGGAATTAAATCCGGATTTCTCATTTGCTCATAAGTAGGTAAAATAAGATGTCTTTCTTTACATCTTTGAATCGTATTTTTTAATACTTGTTCTCTGTTCTTCATGTTTATTCTGTTTATGTTTTTAAAAAGTTTCTCGCGAAGGCGCAAAGGCGCAAAGCTTTTTTAAAATAATATTTTCTTTTCTTTACTTATATATTTAATAATTGTTCTGCTCCTTGTAATATAATACTCATTTCTGCCGCTGCTTTAAAATCTATTTTATTCACATCTTGTTTTACTAGATTATGACTTTTAATCTTAAAGGTTTTTGCATCAAGGGCTATATTATTTTTATTAATTTTAAAATGATATTCGTCGTCTTTTCTCATTAAGCTAGAGATTTGCTTATTGACTTTTAAATAAAGTTGTTTCTCCTCAGGTTTGTAAAAATAACAAACATCATTTGAGTCTAAAAATGTAGTATAATCAAGATGTAAATGTGGCTTTACTTTGTAGGGCGCACCTGCCGAAGGACAGAATGTATCGCAATTTCCACATTCATTACACCAATCTGCAAGGTGTAAAATCTGATCTTTTTGACTTACTTCAAAGGTTTCATCATCTATTACAACTACCTTATCATTCTTAAACACTAATTTTTGTAAATTGAATACTATTGGCTCAATTTCGTATGGATAAAGCGCTAAATTAGGGCAAACCGACGTGCACACATCACAGATCTCATCACAAAGCAAACACCTTGAAGCTTCTTCCATTGCTTGCTCCTTTGTCAAGGAAACAGAAATTATTTTAAAATTACTTGTATTTGCATCGGGTGCATCATACGTAGCTTGTGAGTATTCTTTCTTGGTTTTCTTTATTTTTAAAGCTCGGGTTGTTACATTCTTTTGATAAAGGCTTTTGTCGTAATCGGGTTTTATTTTGGTAGCTCTTTCAATAATTTCTTCTGCAACTTTTCTGGCATCACCAATTGCTTCAATTATTGTTGCGCCGCCACGCATAGCATCACCACCTATAAAGACATTTTCTAGTTGAATTTCATACGAATTTGGTTTAGTCTTTAATAAATCTTTATCGATAAAATCCAACACTACATCTTGCCCAAAAGCCGGAATGATTGCATCGGCCTTTATATCAAATTTAGAATTTGGGATAGGAATAGGTCGCGCCCGTCCATCAGCTCCTTTTTCTCCTAATTTCATTTTTTCGCAAGTAATAGAAACTACTTTTCTCCCGATAGCTATCGAGATTGCATTGATTTTTATAGGAGAAACCAGTTCCATTACTTCAATATCATCATCCAAAACACCTAAAATTTCATCAAAATCTGCTGGCATTTGTTTGATAGTTCTTCTATACACAACTTTTACAGAACCCTCTTTTCGTACGAGGCGTTTAGCCGTACGTGCAGCGTCCATTGCCGTATTTCCGCCACCGATAATTAGGGCATCTTTCCCAATTTTTAGTTTTGTATTTTTCTTCGCTTCATATAAAAACTCTAATGGATTAAAAACTCCTATGCTTGCTGCTCCATCAAGATATACATCTTTTGCTTTTTGAGCTCCTGCAGCTATAAATACATAATCATTTTCATCCTTAATTTTTGCAAAAAGAACTTTGTCAATCTTTACTCCATAATGGATATTTACACCCAAATCTTGAATCCGTTTTACATCGTATGCAATGGATGATTCTTCAATTCTAAATGCGGGTATGGCACTGTGTACCATTCCTCCTGGTTTCTGTTTTTCTTCATAGACATCAACCTCGAAACCGGCTTCTTTTAAGAATCTTGCTGCGGAAAGTCCTGCTGGCCCTGCTCCTATTATTCCTACAGATTTTTGTAAAAATAATTTATTATTTACAAGCTTAGAGTCTGCATTAGAGGCATTCTCGGTAACAAATCTTTTTATTTCTCTAATCAACAAAGTTTGATCATAATTGATTCGTGTGCATTTTGTTTGACAGATATGGTCACATACCATTCCTGTAGTATTAGGAAACGGATTTGTTTTACTAATTACATCAAAAGCCTTGTTAAAATCGCCATTTGCTGTATGATACATATAGTCCGGAATACCCTGTGAAGTCGGGCAAGTATCTACGCAAGGTGCGTGAATACAATCAAAGGTATCAAGTGGTCTATTTGTCTTGATACTTTTATCTTCGATACGCACTTTTTTGTAAGTATCATCTTCTAAAACCTCTTTTGCGTATTGATTTAAGTTCGATAAAAACAGTTTTTTATTTTCAGTATTTCTAATCAGTGTTTCTCCCAAATATTTAGCTCTAATATTTTCAACATATTGGGCAAGCCTGCCATAACCACCTGGTTTTAACAGGTCTGAACAAACTGTTGCCGGGTATAAACCCGAGGAAATTATATTTGTTATATTAAATGCATCTGCGCCACCTGAAAATGAGATACTCATTTCTCCTGAGAATTCATTTTGAATTTTTCTGGCAATATTTATTGAAATGGGATGTAAAACACGGCCACTAGCATACATCATTTTCTCATTGGGTGGAAACACATCTTTATGATTATTACTTTCTAAGGTATTTGTGAGTTTAATACCAAAATCTACCTTGTTTTCATCGGCTTTTTTCTGCAATCTTTTGAGCATTGGTATTGCATCTTCATATTTCAAATCATGTTCAAAAGCAATGTCAGGAACATAGGTGTCAAATCCTGAATTTTTGATAATTTTCCTTAGTCCTTCTTTCCCTAATAAGGTTGGGTTTAATTTGATAGTCGTATGTATCTTACGTTTGGTAATCAAATATGCCCCAATCTGTTCGATTTCTTCAGGCGGACAGCCGTGCATGGTTGAAAGCGTGATATTATCTGATAGTTGCGCAGGAATATTAAGATTGATTACATTGGGATATATATTTTTAATTTCCTCAATTTTCTGTTTTAATTCTACAGAAGCATCTGCCATTTTTTCAAAAAACCACTGTACATTTTCATTCATTATCCCTGCATAATCATATCCTACACTCATATTAAAAATCATTCCCGGCTCTTTGTCATCTCCTATTCCTAATTTATCTTTTAAAATATGAATTAGAATCCACGCATCTAAATATTGATTAAAAGATTGATGAATTTTGAGTTCTTGTGACCACTCACAATTGTAACCTTCATCTTGCATGTCAATACAAGGCTTGGAAACGTCTAGTTCATCTAAAGTTTGAACGGTTTTTAATTCAATAAAACGTGCTCCACAAAGCCAAGATGCGACAATATTTTGAGATAATTGTGTATGTGGTCCGGCAGCAACACCGATAGGCGTTTCTAGTTTTTTACCATATATTTTCAATTGGAGAGATTGATTAGAGTTAGGCATAAAAAAAACTTCTTGAGGTATTCCAAAAAACGATTTTTTGGAATCAAGTTGTTTTAGTGTAATTTGCACTAATTGCCTAAAGGGAACGATTGAAAATCTGTCTGACATTTGGTCGTTGCTGTTTTGCACAAATGTACGGAAAATCAACAGTAACAACAACAAATAACAAATTTCAAATAAGTTCCAAAAATCAATATTCAAATTATCAATTTATTTTTATTAATTTTAAAATCCTTCTCAATGTTCAACTTGTTTCCTTAAATTCGCATCAAATGCAAGGAAAACAAAGAAACATACGTGATTGCTCTGTTATAATTCTCGCTGCCGGTAAATCAAGCAGAATGGGTAGTCAAAAATTTGCTTTGAAATTTGATGATACGCACATATTTTTGGAACAAATTATCAAACAATACAAAAGCTTTGGATGTCAAGAAATCATCGTAATTCTTAATAATGAAGGAGTCGTATTTGTTAAGGAAAATCTACCCCAATTAAGTAATGATATAGTAATCGTAAAAAACAATCATTTAGAATGGGAACGTTTTTATTCTATTAAATTGGGCATTAAAAATTTGACCAATACACATCCTGTTTTTATTCATAATGTGGATAATCCGTTTGTGAGTCAAGAAGTTCTAAAACAATTGTTTATCAATCATACTCCAAATGAATTTATAGTTCCTGTTTTTGAGGGTCGTGGTGGACATCCTATTTTATTATCTAATGAAATTAGTCAAGCAATCATCACAGAAAACAAGCATGAGCTGATTTTATCTGATTTTCTAAAACGATATACCAAAAAAAGGATTGCTGTAGATGATAAGCGGATATTGGTAAACATAAATACTGAGGAAAAATATCGGAAAATAATCAAACAAAACTAATTAGATATTATATCATAAATCACTGCAAAGTTTCACTAACTGCTTCTACACATCGTTCGCCATCCATTGCCGCAGATACGATTAATCGCGTCTCTACACATACGACACAGCAAAAAATTCACAACATTAAACCCCTATTATTCCTATCGCGTCCCCACATTTCTGAATTTTTCATGATATATTCGCGAATGCGGTTTAATTCGTTTTCATTGCGGATTACACGGTCGTGAAATCGGGGTTGCCAGGCGAAATTTGATGTTTTTTCGCGGGATTTACGGGTTACGGCGGATTTGAATTCGCGTATCATATGCGATAATGATGATTTTTGCGGGGATATTTTGGACATAAATTTGTTTTTACCGTGGAAATTTCGGTTGTCTTGCGTTGCCATTCCTGTTGAGACGTTGCGCCGCAACGTCTCTACATCCGCCACATCAACCGTCACACCATCCACCGTATCAACCGTTCCGTCATCCATTGCATTCCGTTCATTATCAATAATTACAATTCCGTGAATATGATTTGGCATAATCACAAATTTATCCATAAATATATTTGTGCGAATTTTTTCTGATAAAAACCATTCATCCCAAACAATTTTTCCGATTTCATTCAATATCATTGCCTTACCCACAATTTCCCCAAAAAAATGATCACGATTTTTCGTTACAATCGTTACAAAATATGCCCCATTCTGCGAATAATCGTAATTTTTTAATCGGGAGGATTCAATGCGGTATTTCCCGCGAAATTTTTCTTTTCCCATAATTCAATTTTAAAAATCTTTACTAGCTTCCTCCACACATCGCTCCCCATCCATAGCAGCAGAAACAATACCTCCGGCGTAACCAGCACCTTCTCCACAAGGATATAAACCTTCAATTTGCAGATGCTCTAAATCATCTTTTCTTGGTATTTTAATTGGTGATGAGGTACGAGACTCTACTCCTACAACATTAGCTTCACTAGTATAAAATCCTCTCATTTTTTCACCAAAATGTGCGAAGCCTTTTCGTAATCGACCTCCAATAATCTTGGGTAATAGCGAATGTAAGGGAGCTGATTTTAAACCGGGTTGATAGGATGTTTCATTTAGGTTTGTCGATAAACGACCTTCAACAAAATCTGTTAA
>JAUVOS010000212.1 GCA_030599055.1 Lutibacter sp. | reverse complement strand
TATCTTGGTATTCATCGACTAAAATGTATCTGAAACGGTCTTGATATTTAGCCAAAACTTCCGGAAAACGTGTCAATAATTCATTGGTACGTAATAATAAATCATCAAAATCCATAGCGCCCGATTTAAAACATCTCTCTACATAATTATGATAGATTTCGCCCATTTTAGGGCGCTTAGCCATAGCATCTGCTTCAATGAGATCGGGATTGTTATAATAAGCCTTAACTGTTATTAAATTATTTTTAAATTTTGAGATTCGAGAGGCAATTACTTTGGTTTTATACAAATCTCTATCCAAATGCATCTCTTTGATAACGCTCGCAATTGATCGTTGCGAATCTTGTGCATCGTAAATTGTAAAATTACTTGGAAAACCTAATTTATCGGCTTCATAACGTAGTATTCGGGCAAAGATGGAGTGAAAAGTACCCATCCATAGATTCTTTGATTCACTTTCTCCAACCACAGAGGCAATACGATTTTTCATCTCACGTGCCGCTTTATTGGTAAAAGTCAATGCCAAAATATTAAAAGGATCAACACCTTGTTCCATTAAATAGGCAATACGATAAGTCAATACCCTAGTTTTCCCGGTACCAGCACCAGCAATAATAATCATAGGTCCCTCTTTCTGTAAGACGGCTTTTTTCTGAGCTTCGTTAAGTTCTTCTAGGTATTTTGACACTATTAACTGAGAATTATTGATTTTTATTGCTTGTCAAAAATACGATTAAAGGGAATTAAAATTAACTATAAATAAATAAGTTTTTAACAGATTGTTTGATGCTAAAAGCAAGAACCAAAATAACGCAATGAAAAAGTTTTTCATATTCTTTTGGGTTTTAAATAATTAAAAATTGGGTAAAATAAGAGAACCTTAGAATTATTAAAGATTAATCAATAAATCAAGTACTTAAAAAAACAATGTTATTTGAGCCTTAATTATCACAATATGAAGTAGGGTGTTTAATAAATTTTGTATTTTTGTGCTTCTTAAACTAATTACATGACAAAGCACTTCTACAGACTATTTTTTATAAGTATTAGTTTATCATTATTCTATAATTGTCAAGATAATTCTTCTGAGTTATCAGATGTATTCTCATGTGAAAATACTCCAATATCAATGGCGTTAGAAAAGGTTGATGACTTTCAAAATAACTTTACAATACAGATTCCAAAGCATTGGAAAACAAAACTTTATTACGATTCTATCCAATCAGAAATATTTTCAGCTGACACAATAAAAACACTATCCGATTCCTATATAATGGACTTTTCTGCTATTTCGAATCAAATTGAAATAGACGATGCTTTGAAAGCAAAAGTGCATCAAAAACTAATGGATAATGATTTGATTACTTTACAAGAAAGTTTCCATAAATTTAAAGGTTTTAATGCCTATGCTCATTTAGGTAAAGGAACTAGTAAAGGAATGGATTTATATGTTTTTCAATACTATATTAAGGTTAACAAAGAAAAATATATGCTCATTAAAACAGAATTTTATGGTGAAGAAAACTTTAATGTTCGTTTTTGTGAGTCGCTAGCTTTAATTGAAAAAATTAAAATTCGAAAATAAATATAACAACTAAAATTAAACAATAGAAATTATGCAAACTTTAATAGATCGTTTTTTTAAATACATAAAAATAGACACACAATCTGATCCCAACAATGAAGAAGTATTTCCAAGTACTGAAAAACAATGGGATTTAGCCAATTTATTAGTAAAAGAGCTCAAAGAAATGGGTATGCAAGATGTAAGCATTGATAAATATGCATATATAATGGCAACATTGCCTTCAAATGTAGCTTATAAAGTCCCTACTATTGGTTTTATAGCTCATATGGATACCAGCCCGGATTTTTCTGGAACAAATGTAAATCCTCAAATTCATGAGAATTACGATGGTAAAGACGTCGTACTTAATGCAAAAGAAAACATCATAATGACTACTGATTATTTTGATGATTTGTTGATGTACAAAGGGCAAACACTTATTACTACAGACGGAACAACATTGTTAGGAGCCGATGATAAAGCAGGGATAACCGAAATAATGACCGCTATGGAATACTTGATTGCACATCCTGAGATTAAACACGGTACCATTAAAGTAGGTTTTACACCCGATGAAGAAGTTGGCAAAGGAGCCCACAAATTTGATGTAGAAAAGTTTAATGCAGAATGGGCATATACTATGGATGGAAGTCAAGTTGGAGAGTTAGAATATGAAAATTTTAACGCAGCCGGAGGAAGCGTAATAATCACAGGTAAGATTGTTCACCCGGGTTATGCTAAAAACAAACTGGTTAACTCCATGACTATTGCAGCTGATTTTATCAAAGCATTACCCGTAAAGGAAGTGCCGGAACACACAGAAGGTTACGAAGGATTTTTTCATCTACACACCATGAAAGGAGAAGTAGAAGAAACAGAGTTGTATTATATTATCCGTGACCACGATATGAAAATATTTGAAGAACGTAAGGCATTGTTTCAAAAAGTTGCCGATGACTTAAACAAAGAATTAGGCGAAGATTTGATTGCGGTAGAAATTAAGGATCAATATTTCAATATGCGTAAAAAGGTAGAGCCGGTAATGCATATTGTAGATATAGCCGAACAGGCGATGAAAGATTTGGGTATTAAACCTTTGATTAAAGCAATACGAGGTGGAACGGACGGTTCGCAATTATCCTACAAAGGACTGCCTTGTCCTAATATTTTTGCAGGTGGTCATAATTTCCATGGTAAATATGAATTTGTCACTGTAGAAGCCATGCAAAAAGCAACCGATGTGGTTGTTAAAATAGCTGAATTGACTGCTACTAAGTATAAGAAATAAAAGGTATTTGTGGAGAAAATTTAGTACAGAAAACCTAATTCCGTTTCAATATTTTAGAAAATCTTGAGTATTGAATTAGTTTTCTCTTGGTGTTGATAAAATAGACACCTGTCAGAAGAATTACAGCCGCAATAACCGATTGTAAGGTAATTTGTTCGTTTAAGAAATACCATCCTAAAGCCAGTGCTATCAATGGGTTTACGTAAGTAGAAGTCGCTACTTTTTCAGGAGAAACTGTTTTTAATAAATAGTTAAAAGCAGTAAAGGCGACAATTCCTCCAAAGATAATTAATAAGAACATCGATATTTGTACAGGTTGACTCCATTGTGTTGGATAGGTCCATTTCTCACCTAACAATAAACTAGTGATTACTAACATGATGCCACCTGTTAGCATTTGATAACCGGTATTTATAAAGTAATTAGTCGGAAGATCAGCTTTTGAAACAAAGATACTACCATATCCCCAACTTATCATACAAGCAAAAATCATCAGCATACCAATAGCTGTATATTCATCACTGATTAGTTGTTTTTGACTGACTAATAAAAAGATACCAATACTACCAAAAATTACACCTATAATTGACATTAATTGTATTTTTTTACCTTCAAAAATACGCATCAGAAATAAAATAACCAGTGGTTGTGCTGATATTTCGAGTGCTGCAAAGCCACTATCTAAAAATTTTAGAGCCCATACCACTACTCCATTTCCAAAGGTCAAAAAGAGAAAACCGGCTATAGCAGTATTTAATAATTGCTTCTTACTGATTGCTAATTTAAATCCGAGAAGTTTTCCAATAATAAAAATCAACAAACTCGCGCTTAAAAACCGAATAGATGCCAACATCATTGGTGGCAATTCGGTTACCGCAATTTTATTCCATAAATAGGTGGAGCCCCAAATAACATAAATTGAAATAAAAGCTAATACAATAAGTACGGTAGTTTTTGATTTTTTCATCTAAAATAATGATTTCTCCTCCTTATTTAATCAAAAAAATCTTTGAATAAATAGTGTCACTTTTATTTAAACACTCTAAAAAACAAATCTTATGCATAAATAGAATAAGCCTTCATCATTTTTTTAACGGCTTTACCTACTTCTTTCAACACTTTTTCATCTTCAAAGTTTTGAATAACACTATCAATCAATTCAACGATGGGTTTCATGTCTTTTTCAACCAGCCCACGAGTTGTGATTGCCGGAGTTCCGACACGTATTCCACTGGTTACAAAAGGAGAT
>JAUVOS010000076.1 GCA_030599055.1 Lutibacter sp. | reverse complement strand
GCAGGACGTGGTAAGAAGTTAAGAGCATCTGCCGTAAAAGAATATGCAAATAAAAAAAACATACCCATTTTGCAACCAAAAAACTTGAAGGATAATCAATTTATTGCGGATTTAAAACAATTAAATGCCGATTTGTTTATCGTAGTGGCATTTAGAATGTTACCAAAAGTTGTTTGGGAATTACCAAAGCTGGGCACTTTTAACTTACATGCTTCTTTACTACCGGCTTATCGTGGAGCCGCACCGATAAATTGGGTACTAATTAATGGAGAAAAAGAAACCGGAGTGACCACTTTTTTTATCGATGATAAAATTGATACAGGTGAAATTATTTTACAAGAAAAGCTTTCGATAACCGCTTGTGATACTGCTGGAAGTTTGCATGATAAACTGATGAAAATAGGAGCTAATCTCGTGTTAAAAACTGTAAACCTTATTGCGTCAGGTGCTGTTAAGACTACAAAACAAGTCCAAAAAGAACGTTCAAAAGCCCCAAAATTATACAAAGAAGACAATCGTATCAATTGGAAAGATTCTTTAGAATCTATTTATAACAAAATTCGCGGTTTAAGTCCTTATCCCGTTGCCTGGAGTAAGTTTGTATCAAATGAAGAGGAATATACTGTTAAATTTCACCACACACGACCCGAGTACACTATACACAATGATATAATTGGGAATATTATTTCAACAAAAAAAACCGTAAAGATTGTCGTTAAAGACGGCTATTTATTTTTGGAAGAAATACAATTATCAGGAAAACGAAAAATGGATGTAAAAAGTTTGCTAAATGGTTTCCAATTTTCAAAAAATGCAAAAATGCTTTAGTAGCCCATTATACGAGGGATGGAGCTTTTTCTACCCGATTTAGGTAGTAAAAAGCAAAGGTTATTAACATTTTAACCGATTTATTAACAAAATAGCCTTATTTTTTGTTAAAAACTTGCGCGAGCCCTTGTATTATCTATCTTTGTGCTAATAATTAATTAATTAAAACAAAAATTATGAACAAATCAGATTTAATCAATGCAATGGCTGCTGATGCAGGTATTTCAAAAGCTGCAGCAAAAGCTGCTTTAGAATCATTAACTGACAACGTAACTAAATCTTTGAAAAAAGGTAATAAAGTTGCTTTAGTAGGATGGGGAACTTGGTCGATTTCAAAAAGAAAAGCTAGAACAGGACGTAACCCACAAACTGGTGAGGCAATACAAATTAAAGCTAAAAACGTAGTACGTTTTAAAGCAGGATCTAAATTTGACAAAGCTGTCAATTAAGAGTAAAATAACCAAATAAATTAAGTCCTTTAGCATATGTTAAAGGACTTTTTTTGTCATATATATCTGTTTTAGTACGATTTATTATAAAAATGGTATTATTTTTGTTTTTTAAACCTTACAGAGAACTCAGGTTTTAAATCTTGATACCCTTTTATTAAAGTAAGAGATATGATAACACAAAAAATACAAAAAGGTAATTTACTGGTTGCGGAACCCTCCGTACTGACAGATAGTTCTTTTAATAGAGCAATTATACTTCTGACGGAACACAATGAAGAAGGATCTGTTGGTTTTATCTTAAACAAACCGAGTAAATATGTTTTAAAAGATTTGGTTTTTGAGATTGATTGTGATTTTCGAGTGTATAGCGGTGGCCCAGTTGAGAATGACAATCTTTATTTTATTCATAACCAACCAAATTTAATTCCTGATAGTATTGAAATTTCTAAAGATCTTTTTTGGGGTGGAAATTATGAAGCGGTTAAAACCTATCTTGAAAAAGGCATGATAAAGAAAAATGAAATCCGTTTCTTTTTGGGTTATTCTGGTTGGGATGCAGAACAATTAGAAATTGAAATCAAAGAAAATACTTGGGTTTTAGTCGAAAACACCTATAAGAACTTGTTTTCCATCAATGATTCGGAAGGATGGAAAGAAAAATTACTAGAAATGGGAGGGAAGTACCGCCTTTGGGCAAATGCCCCAGAAGACCCTCATTTAAATTAACAAACCTGCAGTCGCATAAAGTTTACTAGATAGATTTCAGTTACTTTCTATTTATAAACCAACTAACTACTAAAGCTTAAAGCCCAAAGCCCAAAGCCCAAAGCCCAAAGCCTAAAGCCTACCAACTAAACTAATTTCTTCCAATTTTTCAAATAACATTTTTGAAACGGTCTTCTTATAATGCTTCCTTTTATAATGCGTTACTGCTTGTATTCCTATAACTGAGTTTGTTAAAAAAACTTCATCTGCTTTTTGTAAATCATAAACTTCAACAGCCTTTTCGATTAGTTGTAAATCAGGGTTGTTATTTATTAAATCAATAAGCTTTTCACGAACAATTCCTTTTACACAACCTGCCGATAAAGGCGGTGTAATAATTTGATTCTTAAAAACTAAAAAAATATTTGCATTGATGGCTTCTGCGATTTGTTTTTTGTGATTGAGTAAGATGCAATTGTCAAAACCGTTTTCTTTAGAGAAAATAGAAGCCAACACATTGGGCAAACGGTTCGTGGTTTTAATGGAGTTTATTGAAGAAGTATTGAGGTAATTTTCTTTATAAATACCTAATCGATACGCTGTTTTGGAAGTGAGTTTTAAGTCACTTGTTTGAATTATAAATTGTGTCTCATTTGAAGTAGGCGTATAAAAACCAATAGCATTTCTAAAAACTGTTGTTCGAACTCTAGCTTCTGTTAATTCATTTGTTTGTAAAGTTTTACGTATTTCTTTTTCCCAATATTCTTGTGTAAAATACACTGGAATCTCCATACGTAATTGTCGCATACCGGCGAGTAATCTAAAATAATGTGCATCGATAAAAACCAAAGTATTATTTCTATAAAGTAAGGTGTCAAAAAGTGCATCACCGTATAGAAATCCACGATTATTCGTTAGACTTAGGTCTTTTTTTATTTGTATGCTACCATTTATATTAATCATATCAATAAAAAAAACCTTGCAAGTAGCAAGGTTTAGGTAATTTATTCAAACAATTTATGCTCCAATTGTATTTTTTAATTCGCTAATTTGATTTTTCCAAAACATTTTGGCATCATCAATCTCATCTTCTTCAGCAAAATCAGTAACTATTAAAGAGACATCATTTGTCAGGTCATCTACTTGAATTTTAAACTCAAAATAGACATCCTCACCTTCGTCTTCCAACCACTGATATCGCATGTATTCTTCTGTTTCATATTTTAATAATTTCGCTTGTTCCTCTGAGTCTCCCCATATAAATGTGAATATTTCTCCTCTAGAGTTTACGTTATCAGCAAACCATTCATCTAAGCTCGAAGCTTGTGAAAAATATTGAAACAACATACGAGGTGACGCATGTATTGGAAATTCAATTTCAAATTTTACTTTATCTGACATATTCTATTACTGTGTAATTGTTTGCCAATATAGAAATTTTTTTGTTAATAAAGTATTAAAAATAAAACTACTTTTTAACACAAAAAAGGCTAGATCTCATTTTTAGGTGCTGGAGTTAATTAATAACTCTTTTAATCTAAATGATTCTCCGATGGCTTTGCCTTGGAGTTTTGGGTTCAGTTCCGATAGCTATCGGGATTGGGTATTCTCTGCGTAACTTTACTCATCAAATTGTTATTGTTTTTTATCGGTATTCGTGATGTGCTTTGCAATTATGCAATAGCTATTACACAGAATACACAAAGTCCGCAAAATTATTAAAATCTAATAAAAGTTTTTTAATTATCTTAAATCCACTTTTTATAACTGACACGAATTGACACTAATTTTTCGCACTTAAATAAGTGATATAATATAGTGATATATGCTTGATAATGATTACACTAATTAAATCCTTGCGGATTTTAGGAATTACTTTTTAAGAATAAATAGGACTATGAGCGGTCGGCACGACCCAGCGATGAGCCCATGTTGAACTATATCCGATTTTCCTATGGGATTTACGACCGTTTTAAGAATTTACTTAGAAAATTCGCTATTAATGAGATTGTTTAAAGTTTTAGCGAACACTACAAATATAAAGAAATTCAATGAGATGAGCAAGTAATAGTAAAGGGTACATTTGTGGCTAAATCTCATTTTGAGGTGCTAGGAATAATACAAGATGTTTTATTCGCGGGGCGAAAGCCCAATTGGTTTAATACCCCGACCCTTTGGGTCGGTATGGCATGGTTTGCAAAGCAAACTCATTTTAATACTCCGATGGTTCTACCTCGGAGTAGTTTATTTTTTGGCTGAAAGCCATAGATACCTTAACTTATGGCAACGCCATAAGGTATGTGACTAATACAGGTTTTCGCCCTGAAAGGGCAATATAATCAGCTCCATAAATAGCTTTCATCGTAATCAATATTGTATTCTTTTAAAAATTGTAAAACCTCTTCTTTATAAGTTTGTGTTTTATGATGTTCTTTTTGATTGGCAATATATATTGTAACAACTTCTTTCTTAGAACTACTAACAGAGAAACCAGCATATCCATTTTGCCATGCAAAGTTTTTATAGTGTAATCCTGTATTCAGCCAAAATTTTCTCTCGCAAAGCCGCAAAGCCGCTAAGTTTATGAATGCAAGGCATTTATCGTTATATTCATTAATTTTATATTTTCACGAAAAGAAGGAAAAAGACAGCTATATTAGCTGTTTCTTTGTGTCTTTGCGCCTTCGCGCCTTTGCGTGAAATAAAAGAACTGGGTGAATAGTTACGTAATCCTTTGCTTTTAATCCATTTGCTACTGGTTCGTTTTATATTTTCAATATATTTTGATAAGGCAATTGTTCTAGGTAAACTTGCAAGAATGTGAACGTGGTCAGAAACACCATTGATCATAAAAGGAATTCCTCCATTATTTTTTATTACACCTCACATATAAGCAAATAATTCCTTTTCCACTTCTTGTTTTATAAAAGGAAATCGTTTTTTTGTACTAAAAACTATATGTACATATAGTTGAGATAATGATTGCGCCATTTGATAGTATATTGCCCTTTCAGGGCGTTTATTTATTTGCTTAATTTTAACTTATGGCGTTGCCATAAGCTACTTTAATAATGCCTTTCAGGCATTTTAGCAAAACAAAAATACTCAATTATTGAAAAAATCTATAGAAAATAATAAAAGAATTTAAAACTAGAAAAACTATCTAGCACCTCAAAATGAGATTTAGCCACATTTGTAAGTATTTAAAACTTGGTTATCCGCTTTGCGGATTTTAGGAATTACTTTTTAAGAATATAATCTACAATCCAGTCACCTACTTCACTAGTTGATTTGGCATATTCTTTTGATAAATCTTCGGTAACAAATTGAGCTTCAAGTGATTTATCAACAGCCTCTTTAATAAGATTTGATTCTTCGTTTAACTTGAATGAATATTCGAATAACATGGCGGCTGAAAGAATTGTAGCTATTGGATTTGCAATGTTTTTCCCTGCAGCTTGAGGATAAGATCCATGTATTGGTTCATAAACTGAAGTATGAACACCCATTGAAGCAGAAGGTAATAATCCTAGAGATCCAGTAATTACACTTGCTTCATCGGTTAGGATATCACCAAACATATTTTCTGTAACCATTACATCAAATTGTTTTGGCCCTTGGATAATCTGCATGGCAGCGTTATCAACAAACATATAGTCAACTTCAATGTCGGTATTTTTAGGTTCCATAGCTTGAACTGTTTCTCTCCAAAGACGAGAAGTGCTCAAAACATTAGCCTTGTCAACAACAGTAAGCCTTTTATTTCGCTGACGTGCAAATGAAAAAGCGAGTTCAACAACACGTTCTATTTCTTCTTTTGTATAAACACAAGTATCATATGCTTTGTTTCCATCTTCTGACCGACCTCTAGGTTCTCCAAAATAGATACCTCCTGTAAGTTCCCTAACACATACAAAATCTGCTCCTTCAACTAAATCTCTTCGAAGTGGTGATTTATGAATTAGGGACTGAAATGTTTGAACCGGACGAATATTGGCAAATAGGCCAAGGTCTTTTCTCATTTTAAGCAAACCTTGTTCGGGTCGAACTTTAGCTTTAGGATCATTGTCATATTTTGGGTCACCAATTGCTCCAAATATAACAGCATCAGACTCCATGCAGAGTTCATGTGTTTCATTTGGATAAGGATTTCCTGTTTCGTTTATTGCAACAGCTCCAATAAGTCCTTTTTTATAGCTAAATGAATGGCTAAATTTCTTCTCGATAGCCTTAATAACTTTTACGGCTTGGTCAACTATTTCAGGTCCAATACCATCACCAGGTAATATTGCAATTTTTCGTTTCATTATTTTAGTTTGATAGTTCTCTATTATTTTCAAATGCCTCAATTTCATATCTTTTACTTATTAGATAATCGATATCATCATAACCATTCAATAAACAATCTTTCTTATATTTATTAATCTCAAAAAATTCAGATTCATCTGTTGAAGCAATTTTTATTGTTTGTGTGTGTAAATCAACAACAAATTTTGTTGTGGTATCCTTTTCAATTTCATTAAACATTTTCTCTAAAAAAGCCTCAGAAATTTGAACAGGTAAAATTCCATTATTCAATGCATTATTCTTAAAAATATCAGCAAAAAAACTTGAAACAACGACTCTAAAACCATAATCTGCTATTGCCCAAGCCGCATGTTCGCGACTAGAGCCACATCCAAAATTCTTAGCAGCAATAAGAATAGTACCTAAAAATTTGGAATCGTTTAAAGGAAAATCATTACTTGGTTGATTTTTATTATCATATCTCCAATCTCTAAAAAGATTTTTTCCAAAACCTTCTTTTGAAGTAGATTTTAAAAATCGTGCAGGAATAATTTGATCCGTATCAATATTTTCAATGTTGATTGGTACGGCACTTGATTCTATTGTATTAAATTTTTCTGTTGGCATAAATCAATAATTACAAATTTTTATAAATAATCGCGGGGATCAGCTAAAGTACCAGCTATGGCAGTAGCTGCAGCAGTTAACGGACTAGCAAGGATGGTTTTTGAACCGGGACCTTGTCTTCCTTCAAAGTTTCTATTTGAGGTTGATACACAGTATTCCCCATTAGGAATTTTATCCTCATTCATTGCAAGACAAGAGCTGCAACCTGGCTGTCTAAACTGAATATCAGCTTCTTTAAATATTTTATCTAAACCTTCTTCAACTGCCTGTCTTTCAACAGCTTTAGAACCGGGAACAATATACATCTTAATATTGCTTGCCTTTTTACGTCCTTTTACAATTTTAGCAACAGCTCTTAAATCTTCTATTCTACCATTAGTACAGCTTCCAACAAAAATATAGTTTGTTTGTTTTCCCTTAAGTTTCTCACCTGGTTTAAAACCCATATAATCTAATGACTTTAAGAAAGAAGCTTTAGCAGACTCATTCACTTCAGATAAATCAGGAATTGAATCCGTTACACTCATACCCATACCAGGATTGGTTCCATAGGTAATCATTGGAGCAATATCATTTGCGTTATAGGTAAATTCTGCATCAAAAACTGCATCTACATCAGTCTTAAGTGCTTTCCATTTAGCAATAGTTTTATCAAAATCTTTACCTTGAGGAGCAAATTTTCTTCCTTTTATATAATTAAAAGTTATTTGATCTGGAGCTATTAAACCTCCACGAGCACCAAGCTCAATACTCATATTACAGATGGTCATACGTGCTTCCATCGTTAGTTTTTCAATGGTCGTACCAGCAAATTCAATAAAATATCCTGTTCCACCACTAGATGAAAGTTTTGATAGAACATATAATATCACATCTTTTGAAGAAACTCCTTTTTCAAGTTCCCCATTGATATTGATTCGCATCTTTTTGGGCTTTGGCTGTAATACACATTGGCTTGCAAAGACCATTTCAATTTCACTCGTTCCAACACCAAATGCAACAGTGCCAAATGCACCATGTGTTGAAGTATGACTGTCTCCACATACTATTGTCATTCCCGGAAGGGTATAACCCATTTCAGGACCAATAATATGAACAATTCCATTAGATTCATGCCCTACTCCATAATGAGTAATATTGTGTTTTTCACAGTTTTTCTGCAGCGTTTCTACTTGAATTCTTGACAATTCCTCTTTAATAGGAAGGTGTTGATTAATTGTAGGAATGTTATGATCAGCCGTAGCCGTTATCTGGTCAGGTCTAAAAATATCTATTTTTCGATTTTTAATGCCTGTAAATGCCTGAGGACTAGTTACTTCGTGAATAAATTGTCTGTCAATATATAAGATACTTGGTCCTTCCTCTATTTGGGTAACAACGTGTTGATCCCATATTTTATCAAATAATGTTTTTCCCATTTGTTTTAGATTTTATTTGATGTGAGCAAATATTTTACTAATTGCATCAACATAGGCTTCCGCAGATGCGGTAATTACATCAGTATCAGCACCTATTCCATAATATGTTTTATCATCATGGGTGATAATAACCGAAACTTTTCCGACATCTTCAGTACCTCCAGTAATGGCCTGAACTAAATATTCTTCTAGATGCACCTTAAAAGGAATTAACTTTTTAATGGCTGAAAGCGCTGCATCGACTGGCCCATCTCCTATAGCTGTGGTAGTTTGATTTTCTCCTTTAATTTTTAAAGTGACTGTAGCCGTTGGAATCATACTTTTACCACAAACAACTTGAAGTTTCTTTACTTTAATAAGTCTACGTTCTCTTCTTTTTTCCTTATTAATGAGAATAATTAAATCACTGTCATTTATTTCTTTTTTCTTATCAGCAAGAATTAAGAAATTTTCATAGGCTATATCTAATTCTTCTTTAGTTAAGTTGAATTCTAACTTTTGCAATCTATGTTTTAATGCTGCTCTACCGCTACGGGCTGTAAGAACTATACTTGATGTATCAACACCAACATCTTTTGGATCTATTATCTCATAATTCTGTCTCATTTTCAAAACTCCATCTTGATGAATCCCTGAAGAATGAGCAAAAGCATTTTTACCAACTATTGCTTTATTCGTTTGAACAAAATTATTCATTAAGCGAGAGACAAGCTTGCTAGCATGGGTTAATTTTGGAGTGTTAATACCTGTAACAAGACCAAGGTTATGGCATTTAATTGCCATAGCCACTTCTTCTAATGCTGTGTTTCCAGCTCTTTCACCGACCCCATTTATCGTCACCTCTACTTGTCTTGCTCCATTTAATATCCCAGCCATTGTGTTAGCTGTTGCCATTCCTAAATCATTATGACAATGTGTTGAGAGAATAGCCTTATGAATATTTGGAACATTTTCAATCAAATATTGAATTTTCTCTCCATATTCATGAGGCAAACAATATCCTGTAGTATCAGGAATATTTATAACAGTAGCACCAGCTTTAATCATCTCTTCGACTACCTGTGCCAAAAATTGATTATCTGTTCGTCCGGCATCTTCTGCATAAAATTCAACTTGTTCGACAAAAGATTTAGCATATTTAACCGCCTGAATTCCTTGCTCAATAATTTGTTCAGGTGTTGAACGTAGTTTATGGTAAATATGGTTATACGATGTCCCTATACCTGTATGTATTCTAGGGCTCTTTGCGTATTTAAGTGAATCTGCTGCCACCTCAATATCTTTTTTTAAGGCTCTCGTCAGCGCACAAATAGTCGGATTACTTACCGCTTTTGAAATTTCAACAACAGATTGGAAGTCACCAGGACTTGAAATTGGGAAGCCAGCTTCAATTACATCGACACCTAATGTCTCTAAAGTTTTGGCAATCTCAATCTTTTCGACCATATTTAATTGGTTGCCTGGAGCTTGTTCTCCATCTCTTAAAGTAGTATCAAAAATAAATATTTTATCACTCATCTTTTTATTGTTATTCAATTATCGACTTAGTAATTTTAAATCAAGATACAAATAAAACAAAAAATCCTTGTTAGTTGCTATTAAAAAGGAGTTTTCATTAGAAAATAAGTGAATTTTTTTTTAAATATATTTTTAGCATGACAATTGTATAGCTAATATTCAATAAAGCTATTTATTTACCTATCATATAACTAAAAACGATTTCACTTTGAATTATTCCGTTTATATTACATAATACAGATTGAATATTTTAATTAAAAAACGATATTCTGTAACTTTTTTTCATTAATAAAAAAAGTAACCAAAAAAATCTAGTCTTACTAAAAATTATCTAAATTCACCGAACAGTATTGAAATTTCAGGAACTCGCATTCATGCTTTTATCCTATTTTCATGTTCTTTATTTACTTTTACTTTGTGTAATTAATTGACAAATACAAATGCTCAAACAGCCTAAAATTTTACAATACTTTATCGCAGAATTTTACGATATTTTTTAGATAGGACAACTCTAAATAGTAACACTCTAAACCATCAACATCAACTGTTATCTTAAACAGATAATATGTGCTTGGCACATAGAGGAACTATCATATCACTAAAAACGATTTCACTTTGAATTATTTCGTTTATATTACATAATACAGATTGAATATTTTAATTAAAAAACGATATT
>JAUVOS010000250.1 GCA_030599055.1 Lutibacter sp. | reverse complement strand
CGTAATCGTCTTGAAATCTTTAGTAATCGTACCGCCTACTCTTTGAGTTGGTGAATTTGGATCATCAAATTCGGGGTATTTGGCTTCTAAAACTTCTAATTCCTTAAGAAGTACATCAAACTCGTAATCAGATATTGTGGCAGCATCTAACACATAATAATTGTGATTATGCTCTCGTAAAACTTTACGAAGTTGGATAATTTTTTGCTGAATATCAGACATTTATAATGAGTTTAAAGCTTTTGTAAAGTACTAAAAATTATTTATCCCATGTAGGTAAAATACAATTTTTGTTCAAGTTTTTTAAGAGAGGTTCAATTCCGTTAAGCAAACTTTGCTGCATTACTTTTGAGTCCTCTTGATGACAGTGCAAACATGCTCCTACGAGCAATATTTGTTTTTGTTCTTTTACTGAAAAAGGTCTAAAATCTAATCGCGTACTGTTTATGACTTCTTTTTCAACTTCGATAAGAAAAGGAATCCAAGCATCTTCAGGTAACTGGTCATTTGGATTATTTTGGTATTCCGGAGTAAAAATCCATTTACCAATTCCATTCTCGACACTATAATCTAATGTGCCTTTTCCGTAACCTAAAGTAGTAGCGTTTGTGTGACATGATTTACAATCTCTAACTTCTTTGGTCGTAGTATGTGGTGAATTTGGCGCATACAATCTATGAAATGAAACATCCTCTCCTATTTTTTTACCAGAATAACTTCCTTTATCAATAGTTAAAATCATACCGGGCATGGCGGGTTCGATTTTTCTGCCATCCTTGTTTTCACGAACTCCCAAAGATGGTAATGAAGACGAAAACTCAGCGACATATTCTTTCCATTGTCCTGTTCCATATTCTTTATCTAATAAATCATATCCCTCAGGTTCATTTTTATCAAATTGGTTGTGACAGCCAATACAACGTGACGTCCACGAAGAATGACAACCGGCACAACTTATGTTTTTATGTGCATTATCTCTTGAACAAACTTCAGATTGCGGTTTTAATTCGTGTAAAACACCATCTTTTTTTCCAATTAAGTAAACTTTTCCCGTAGCTTCAACATAAGTATTTACCAATGGATGCATATCTTTTTTAACTGCTAAAATGGGCTTGTCAGAATGTGTGTAATCTCTGTGCAAAAACACTAATAAACTTTCCTTATCTAACGAATCGTAGACAACAGTCGTGGGTTTATCTTTATAATGACAATCGGAACATTGCAGAGATACCGCTTGTTCTTCGTGTGAATAGTTTGTTCCATCTCCCATTACTTCATGTGATGAATGGCAGTCTATACACAACAATCCTTTGGTGTGATGTACATCTTCGCCTTTATAAACATACACACGTTCGTCTTTAAAAACCTGATAGCCTGTTTTGTCTTTAATTGCATCTTTTTTTAGCAAAGTTTCCTGCCAACCTTCATAATTTGATGAAATCCTGCTAGAACGACTGTGGCATCCAAAACAATGTGTGTTCGTCATAAAAATATCCGTTGAAGGATGAATTGTCGGCAATTCCTTTTTATTGGATGTATGGTAATTTGATAAATCCTTTTTAGCCTTTTTAGAATAATTAAGATGACAGGCATTGCAGCCACCACCTCGACTGAGTTGTGTAATCTCTCCAAATTCTTTTTTTTCAGCTCCCAAATGACAATTGGCACACAAATCTCGCAGGTGTTTATCAGATGGCGAATTTTTTATATCTTGTATATGATACTGAATATCCGGCGAATTTACCTCTCCAAATATAAATTTGTCAACTGCTACCAAACCACTATTAGTAGTCATTAAAGAATTTTCGATTTTAAACAATTCATCAGGATGACAAACGCCACAAGTTTCTTTTGCATCAGCTAAATTTCCGGGGATTAACACCATACCTTTGTGTGATTCATCTTTGTCTGAGGTCTTCGTATTTCCTAGATGGCAACTTGCACAGCCAATCACATCAGGATTGTGATATTTAGAGTAACCACTTGTGTTGATATGACATTGTAAACAAGACTCCTTATTCGAATTAATAAGGGTCGTATATCCTTTATTGTCAAAGGGGCTCTCTTTAAAAAACAATGATTTTTTAAAAACTAGTAAAACCACTACTATCAGAAGTAGCATCGTAAAAAAAACAATACGGAAAGTCTTTTTTTTCATTAATTATACTAGGAATGAATCAAACAAAAATACATAAAAAGCTTTGTATTATGGATATTTTACTCCACTAACAAAGCATCGAGCAATTTTCTTACTTTTTTGGTATTCCAATCTGCACGACTAGCTTCAATTACTATCTGCCCTTTTTTATCAATCAAAAAAGTTTTAGGAATTGTCTTTGTAAAGAATTCTTTCGGTGCATTGCTTACTTGGTTATAAATAGGCATTGAAAAACCACGTTCTCTAAGAAATGGAGCAACTTTTTCATTAGAATCTGAAGTTACTAAAAGAAAAACTACTTTGTCACCATAGTCATCATATAATTCTTGTAAACTTGGCATTTCAGCGATACAGGGCACGCACCAAGTTGCCCAAAAATTGATGATTACGACCTTATCTTTAGCTTGGTTAAAATCGTAGTTTTCAGTATTTAATCCTTGTAAAGCCCAGTTATAGGAGCTTACTTTAACTCTATTCTCCACATTTTCTATTCCCGGTGAAAAAGAAATCTGACGTAGAATCCATGTTTTAGATTTTGGATATAGTAATAGGGCAATTACTATTACAAATAGAATGTTTGAGATTGATTTTTTGGTGAGTTTCATATTTAGATTATTAAATACTTAACCGCAAGGTTCCTAAGTTAACTGCAAAGAACGCTAAGAAATCTTTGCGAACATTGCGCAAATCCTTGCCTTGCGGTTAATCAGATTTATCTATTTTGTTTTTTAATTAAATTCAATGCACTACCTTCTTTAAACCAAGCTATTTGTTCTTT
>JAUVOS010000236.1 GCA_030599055.1 Lutibacter sp. | reverse complement strand
TCCCATATTATATAAGGAAAAGCTACTATAATCCCTGCTACAATCGAAACCCAAATATGTATTGAAAACTGTTCTGACATTCCTAAACTTTGCAATGTAAAGGGGAGTTTTTCAATGCACATCCCTTCTGAAGTGAAAATTTTTGAAATATCACACAAAAGTTGGTAGGTAAAAAAATCGAGTTTTGTCGGAGCTAATAGTATGACGTCAAAAATTATATTTTTAAACAAGAATGCGACAACTGCAAAGAGTAAAATTACAGTACTTGATCGTATTAAGTGCCATCTGAGAACCTCTAAATGGTCTAAAAACGACATTTCTTTCTTTTTACTAGTACTCATAAATACTCTATTTATTTGATTAAATAATCCCTTCTTTTAGTATGTCATGAAGGTGAATTACACCCACATATTTGTTATCTACAACTACTAGCAATTGTGTAATATTATTATTTTCCATAGTATGAAGTGCGTCTATTGCTAACGCATCCTCAACAATCGTTTTAGGATTTTTACTCATAATATCTTTAGCCGAAAGCTCTTCAAAACTGTGATTTGTTTCTAACATGCGACGTAAATCTCCATCTGTTATGATTCCAATAATTGTTTCACCATCTACAACTGCAGTAGTCCCTAATCTTTTAGAAGAGATTTCTACTATGACATCCTTGATATTTGCATAAGGTTGCACAATAGGTTTATCATTTTCACGCATAATATCAGCTACACGCATATATAATTTCTTACCCAAAGCACCACCCGGATGGTATTTTGCAAAATCATCAGTACTAAAATCTCTTAATTGCAACAAAGCTACAGCTAAGGCATCTCCTAAGACCAATTGTGCGGTCGTACTACTGGTTGGAGCTAAATTATTTGGGCAGGCTTCTTCCTTGACATAAGAATTTATAGAAAAATCTGCATTTTTACTTAAATAAGAATCATTATTTCCACTGATAGCAATAATCTTATTACCATAATTTTTCACCAATGGTACTAATACTTTAATTTCAGGTGTATTCCCACTTTTAGAAATAAACAACAAAACATCATCCTTTTGAATATTCCCAAGATCGCCATGTATCGCATCTGCAGCGTGCATAAAAATTGCAGGTGTTCCTGTGGAATTAAAAGTCGCAACAATTTTGGTTGCGATATTGGCGCTTTTGCCAATACCCGTTACAATAACTCTACCTTTAGAATTGAGTATTGCTTCAACTGCCTTTTCAAAATCAACAGTGAGCAAATCTTTCAAACCGGCTATTGCTTCACTTTCAATTTGAATTGTTTTTTTAGCGATATTTAAAATATTATAATCCTTGTTCATCCTGTTATTTTATGAGTGACATTTTTTTAATTAGCTTTAAAAAAATCATAAATATAAAAATTGAATTATTAAAATATTATTGTTATATTCGTGTACGTCAAAAGAGCACTATTGTCTATATGACTTCTAATGCAAAAATATCTAAAAAATTTGACACTTAATCACAATGCTGATAAAAGAGTTTACTTTAAAAGATGCGTTAAAAAAATATTTTGGTTTTGATAACTTCATTGGCCTTCAAGAAGAAGTTATTGAAAGTATTATGGGCAACCATAATACTTTTGTTATAATGCCTACCGGAGGAGGAAAATCTCTTTGCTACCAACTACCGGCATTACTTAAAGATGGAGTTGCAATTGTTGTTTCTCCTTTAATTGCATTGATGAAGAATCAGGTTGATGCCATTAGAGGTGTGTCAGAACATCATGGTGTAGCTCATGTTTTAAATTCTTCTTTAAACAAAGGGCAAGTTCGAGAAGTGATGGGCGATATAGAAGAAGGTATTACAAAATTACTTTACGTCGCACCTGAATCCTTAGCGAAAGCAGATTATACAGAATTCTTAAGAAAGCAAAAAATTTCTTTTGTCGCAGTTGACGAAGCACATTGTATCTCGGAATGGGGACATGATTTCCGTCCAGAATATCGTAATTTACGCAATATAATTAATGATATTGATGAAGTTCCAATCATTGGATTGACAGCAACAGCAACGGAAAAAGTACAGGAAGATATTTTAAAAACACTTCGAATGACCGATGCCAACACGTTTAAAGCATCTTTCAATCGCCCTAATTTGTTTTATGATGTACGACCCAAGACAAAAGATGTTCAAAAAGATATCATACGTTTTGTAAAGAAATATCCCAATAAATCAGGAATTGTATACTGCTTGAGTCGAAAGAAAGTTGAAGAGGTCGCAGAAGTATTACAAGTTAATAATATAAAGGCAGTACCCTACCATGCAGGTTTAGATGCCAAGACTAGAGTGAGACATCAAGATATGTTTTTAATGGAAGATACCGATGTGGTAGTGGCAACCATAGCCTTTGGAATGGGTATTGACAAACCCGATGTTCGTTTTGTCATCCATCATGATATTCCAAAAAGTTTGGAGAGTTATTATCAAGAAACCGGTAGATCTGGGCGTGATGGTGGTGAAGGATACTGCTTAGCATACTATTCGTATGATGACATTGAAAAATTAGAAAAATTTTTAGCAGGCAAGCCTGTTGCTGAACAAGATATTGGACATGCTTTGTTACAAGAAGTAATAGGATATGCCGAAACTTCAATGAGTCGCCGAAAATATTTATTGCATTATTTTGGAGAAGAGTTTGATGAAATCAATGGTTTAGGAGCCAATATGGACGATAACACTCAAAATCCTAAGAAAAAACACGAGGCCAAAGAAGAAGTAAAATTGCTTTTAGAAGTCGTAAGAGATACGAATCAGCAATACAAGGCAAAAAATATCGTCAATACAGTTGTCGGGCAAGCCAATGCCATGTTGAAATCTCATAAAACTGATCAAAAAGAATTTTTCGGAAAGGGTAAAGATAAACCCAATTTATATTGGATGGCTCTTATTCGACAATTATTAGTAGCTGGTTATTTACGAAAAGAAATAGAACAATACGGTGTCATAAAGTCAACACAAAGAGGAGTCAATTTTATCGCCTCACCCAAATCTTTTATGATGACTGAAGATCATGTATATAGTGTAAAAGATGACGGTACAATTATTACAAAAGCTGGCGGTGGTGGTGGTGTAGCAGATGAAAAACTTCTTAAAATGCTCAAAGATTTACAAAAATCAGTAGCTAAAAAGCACAAAGTTCCTCCTTATGCCGTTTTTCAAGAACCTTCATTGGAAGATATGGTTCTAAAATATCCGATAACTATCGAAGAATTATCAAAAGTATATGGAGTTGGAGAAGGAAAAGCTAGAAAGTTTGGTAAAGAGTTTATCTCTTTAATAAGCAGCTATGTAAAAGAGTATGACATCCTCAGACCCGATGATCTT
>JAUVOS010000179.1 GCA_030599055.1 Lutibacter sp. | reverse complement strand
TAAAAAGTCAACAAGGTGGAACTTGTTGGACACACGGAACAATGGCTTCAATAGAAGGAAACCTTCTTATGACCGGAGAATGGCAAGATTCCGGAGAAAGTGGAGAACCCAATTTAGCAGAATATCACTTGGATTGGTGGAATGGTTATAATGAATTTTTTAATGAAGATTTAGATCCTCCAACTGGAAATGGCCTTGAGGTGCATATGGGAGGTGATTATCGTGTATCCACAGCCTATTTATCAAGAGCAGAAGGTGCTGTTAGAGATATTGACGGTCAGTCATACAACACTGCTCCAGCACGTGATGATCCCAGTTATCACAGGTTCTATCCACGTACAGTAGAATGGTTTACGATGGATGCTGATTTGAATGGTATTGACGTTATTAAAACAAAAATCATGGAAAATGGAGTTCTGGCGATATGTATGTGTTATTCCGGAGCCTATATTTCAGGAGGAATACATTATCAACCACCTAGTTCTTCTGAATTACCCAATCATTCAATTTCTGTGATTGGATGGGATGATGCTAAAAATACACAAGCTCCTCTCGACGGTGCTTGGTTAGTGAAAAATAGTTGGGGTACCGGTTGGGGAGATGGAGGTTATTTTTGGATTTCATATTATGACAAATGGGCCTGTCGTGAACCCGATATGGGCGCAGTATCTTTTTCTGAAGTTGAATACTTAGCCTACGATCAAGTGTATTATCACGACTATCACGGATGGAGAGACACCATGCCGGGTACAACAGAAGCTTTTAATGCTTTTGAGGCAGAATCTAATGATGCACTACAAGCTGTAAGCTTTTTTGTAGATGGTGATGACATTGATTATACGATAAAAGTGTACGACGATTTTACAAGTGGACAACTTGAAAATGAATTGGCTACTATTTCAGGAAATGTTGTTTATAGGGGATTTCAAACAATTGATTTATCTTCTTCAATATCCTTAGCCCAAGGCGATATGTTTTATATCTATTTAACTCTTTCTGACGGCGGTATGCCTTATGACAGAACATCAGATGTTCCCGTATTACTTGGTGGCGGATCAAAAACTATTGTAAATTCAACTGCTAGCGCTGAGCAGAGTTATTACAAAGATGGTAGCACTTGGAAAGATTTATATGATTATAATGATCCCTCCGGATTTCAAAATACCGGGAACTTTTGTATAAAAGGACTCGCATTTCAAGGAGCTGCAGGAATTCAAGATTTTTCCTACTTAATTAGTATCTATCCTAATCCTGCTACAGATAAATTATTTATACGGGGATTAGATGAAGCTATTGCTGTTAAAATTATTGATAGTAAAGGTAGTATCGTTAAAAACCTTACTGAATTTAATGCAAAATATATTGATGTTTCTAACCTAGTTAAAGGAGTGTATTTTATTAATTTTACAAATAGTAAAGTGAGTGAAACACAAAAAATATTAATTAAATAACAGGTTCGACTTTAAATCTTTAAAAAAAGCCACAAACTTAATTAGCAAGTTTGTGGCTTTTTTTAGTGTAAAATTTCTTTAATAATATTCTTTTAAAATCTGTAGAAATCTATTCCATATAGGCATAGTCTCCATTTTTAGAAAAAACGACTTTTACAGTATCTTGAATTGATGTAGAGAGCGATATACCTTTAAAATCGACTTTTATCGGATATTTTTTATGATTTCTATCGACTAAAACAGCTGTTTTAAGTTGCTTTAATGGAACTTCTAAAAAATGGCGAACCCCGTACATTAAGGTTGTCCCTGAATTCAATACATCGTCCACTAAAATCACCGATTTACTGGCATAATCACTACTGAGCATTGAGGATTTAACAGGTTCTAAAGCTGCTGTTTTATTTACTTTAATGCTGCATAGCTCAACTTTTATATCGGAGATACTTTTTAAAACTTTGGTAATTTTTTCGGCTAATTCAAATCCTCTTTTTTCAATCCCTGCGATTATAATTTCTTTCTCATTCGCATTTACTTCATATATCTGATAAGCAATACGGCGTATTTTGTTCGTGATATCCTCTTGGCTTAAAATAGTGGTTTTAGACATGTTTTAAATTTTTATCAAAGATAGTGAAAATGTTTTAGGTTAATAACCTGAATTCAACTTAAGCTTTCATTCACAGAAGCAAAAGAAAAGGTGAAATTTAAAGTGTAAAATTAGAAGGAATATCTGGATATTTTGATGATTTTACGCAAAAAAGGTCATCTTTTCTTTTGTTTCCCTTTGGGCTTGATGAATTTTACCATATTCTTGTCAAATTTTCTTTAACTAACCAGTTAGTCTGTATAAAATTTCACTTCGAATAAGAAAAAATTCATCTAAGCTGTGAAAAAACCTTAAGTCGAATTCAGGTTAATAATATTATCCATTATATTCGACAGCGAGACTTGCTTTACTGCCATTCTTTTTGTTGTTCTTCTGTTAAAAAAGTCCAAGCAACAATTCGACTTATTTTATTCCCTTGATGCATCGTGATTGTTTTGATGTCTGTTGCGCCTAATTTTTCTAATGAAGCATACATTCCTTTTATGTTTTCTTTTTTAGAAACCAAAGTGGTAAACCAAAAACATTGTGTTTTGTATAAAGAACTTTGATATAAATAGTTGTGTAAAAAGGCTTTTTCGCCTCCTTTATACCATAGTTCATTGTGAATGCCACTAAAATTACGAAGCGTACTTTCCTTTCCTAAGCCTTTTTGTTTTGAAGTATTCGCTTGTTTGGCTTCTTCTTGAGAAGCAAAGAAAGGTGGATTACACATTGTTGCTTGAAAACGCTCATTTTCATTAATAACTCCCTTAAAGATTAGTGATTTATCTTTTTGTAAGCGTAAACTAATTTCTTTAGATAACTTATTTTTATCAATAATATTTTGAGCACTTTTTAGTGAATATTCTTCAATGTCAGTCGCTATAAATTTCCAATTGTAAATAGCATTTCCCAAAATAGGATAAATACAACTGGCACCTGTTCCAATGTCTAAAATAGTAACTTTTTTAGTTAATGAGGATGTTTGTAATAGATCATTTAAATAATGGATATAATCTGCTCTACCAGGCACAGGAGGTGTTAAGTTTTTGTCTGAAAAAACCCAATAGTTAATACTATAATGCGTTCGCAAGAGAGCCGTATTTAAGGCTTTTACTGCTTTAGGATTAGCAAAATCAATTGTCGTCGTTTGGTGTTTATTCACAAAAATATACTCTTTTAAGGCAGGGAATTTTTCACATAATTTTGTAAAATCATATCCTACTTTACTTTTATTTTGGGGGTGTAATTTTAATTTATCTTTCATGTGTGTATTTTGAACTATATTCTTATTTCTTGTCTCTTGATAAGATAGAACGCTGATGACACAGATTTTACTGATTTTCGCTGACATTGAGAATATTCTGTGTTCTTTGATCTTTACTCTTTACTCTTTACTATTTACTCTCTTTTCTCTTCTCTCTTCTCTCATATTAAACTGTCATCTAAAACTCCAATCTTTATAACTCTTACTAGCTTCTAACTTTGCTTCAACATCATCAGGTAAATCAGGAAAGAAATCAATACTTGTCAGTCTTTCAATTTCGTCAATACTTGTCACAAAAGTATACAAAGCTTTATTTGAATCTTTGTGTGGTACTAAGAAAGCAATTGCTTTTACTTCAGGTTTTGTGTAGTCTAAGATGATTTTATAAAACTGCTCCGGTACAGAGACTTTCTCACTTCCAATTGTTTTTAAATTTGGTTTAAGCACACCACCTGTGACAACATAAATTCCTTTGTATTTAGTAGCCCAATATCGTGTTTTTTGCTCTAACCTATTCCAAACTCCTGAATTAAAATCGTGTTTTTGAGGAGATACGTTACTCATTAAAAAAGTACCATCGTAAGCTTCTTTTGAAAATTTACGATCACCAGCAGGGCAGAGGTGCCCTTTGTTATAACCTGATTTTGTGTAATTTTTGTAATGAGCAGATTTTGTTTTTACTTTTTTGTCTTTTGTAAAATAGGGACGTTTGAATTTGGTATGTTTTATTTGATCTGCAGTCAGCTTATAGGCAACCCATTCGGATTGTTCGTATTTTTCATTATACGATAAGCTATAGTATGGATGGTTGACTATTTGCCTTGTTGTAGATGTAGGTTGATAACTGATATCATTGGAAATTTCAATTGAATTTTTAGAAAATAAATATTCACCCCAAGAATAATGGTCATATAAATAAAAAACTATTGCAAATAGTAAAGCAATTAGGGTATAAATAGATTTTCTATTTTTCATTATTCAGAGGAATTTCTTTAAAATCAGCTGTTTTAGATAAATCATTAAATAGATTTACAAAAGTTTTAGGAGGTGCTATTAACTTACGTTTTATAAGGTCAATCCATGCACCATAGACTTTCACTTCAGCAGCGAGCTCTCCTTTTTGATTAAAAATATGATGTGTAAAACGCCAGCGTTCCAAGTTTTTAGATGCCCCTTCTAAAGTCATATTTACTTTAATATCCTCACCAATTTTTATTTCTTTAAAAAAAAGGATCTCTTCTTTAAATAAAATGGGACCAATATTTAGCTTGGCAAATTCCTCAATTGAAAAACCATGTTCGGAAAAAAAGCGAACCCGTAGTTCTGCAGCGTAATCATTGTAGGCTGTATGGCGCATATGTCGGTTGGGATCAAAATCTGCCCATTTGGTTGTAAATATTTTTTCGAAGGTCATTGATTGTTATTTAGGTGGCAAAAGTAGTGTAAAAAGTATTAAGACTTAAGACTAAGACCATCTCGACCTAAACAGATTGATAGACACATGCTAAAAGATTGTGTGCTTGTATTACTAAGATGTTCAGATTTAATAAGTATATGGCTTACAGAGATCGGGTAACCCCAATTGATTCAGCTATAAAAGCTGGAATTTCAAAAGAGGCTTCAAAATTCCAATAAGTATATACTTAGTTGCCAAAGAACCAATTGTGTCTTATTCTTTCACTATTTTTTGAGTTCCAGTATCTCCATTTTCGTTTGTTATTTTACAGAAATATATGCCTTGACCTACATCTGAAATATCAATAGTGTTTTGGTATGTATTAGATTTAACTAATT
>JAUVOS010000057.1 GCA_030599055.1 Lutibacter sp. | reverse complement strand
TCTTAAAAATTATTTCAATTTTTAAGTTAGCCGAACTAATCCCGCTTTTTTAGCGGGTTATTGGTTAATACCTCGACCTTCTAGGTCGATTCCTTTTATTGGGTTCAGGGTTCTACCCTGAGGTTTAATACCTTTTATTTTTTCAACACATTATTCTCTTTTACAATATCAGCCATTAATTGAGAAGTGTCAATTATTACTTCTTTTACTTTTTTTGATGCTTTAAACGAATAGGTAGGATGCGCCCAACCCCAATCAGCTAAAATTGTTGCTTTTGTCTTTTTTTCTCCACGTATTAGATTTAATGGAATATAAAAATTCTCCACACTATTATCTATATAGGTTACTTGTATATCTAAAGGCATAGGAATACGACCTATACGCTCTAAAGTAATTGTTTGATCGTTAATTTCTTTTATGGCATAATCAACCGTATGCGTAGTTTGTGTAAACTCATTCAAATACCAATCCAATTCCAAACCCGATACTTTTTCTGCTACACGAATAAAATCATTAGGATTTGGATGCTTTCCAGCCCATTTTTTATAGTATTCTTTTATAGTATTTTCTAGGATTTCCCATCCAATAATATAACCTAATTGAGCAAGAAATACACTTCCTTTGTCATATGCATTAATATTATATGATAAATTTGTATTGTAGCGGTCAGAATGTGTTACTAAGGCTTCTTCTTGACCGGTACTAACCATATAATAATAGTAATTATATGAGTTTTCAAAAATAAATTCACTTTTGTTGTGCATTATTCTATCAGAAGCAATGGCCTCTATAAAGGTAGTAAAACCTTCATCCATCCATCCGTGTTTATTTTCGTTTGTAGCCAGTGCAAATTGAAACCAAGCATGTCCCATTTCATGCATCATAGTGCCTACTAAACTTTTAAAACCCCTATTCCCTGTAATTAAGGTACACATGGCGTATTCCATACCTCCATCACCACCTTGAATAATTGAATATTGATCATAAGCATACTCGCCGATGTAATCGTTATAGAACTCCATAGTTTCCACAGCAATGGGTTGCATTTTTTTCCAAGTAGCTTTTGTTTCAGCTTCTTCTTTATAAAGAAAATGTAGTTTTGTGCCGTTTTTTAGTTCTTTTATATCATGTAAAAAATTAGTGTCGGCAACCCAAGTAAAGTCGTGTACATTAGGGGCTTTAAAGTGCCAAGTTAACGTATTACTTGTAGGTAATTTATATGGCAAATCAGTATTTTCGTAACCAAAGCCAACTTCTTGAGGATTTTGTACATATCCGGTACCTCCTAGCATATAGTTTTTGTCAATATGAATTGTTACATCAAAATCTCCCCAAACGCCGTAAAATTCTCGACCAATATAAGGATCGGCATGCCAACCCTCAAAATCATATTCTGCCATTTTTGGATACCATTGGCTCATCGATAATGCTACGCCACATTTATTATTGCGTCCGCTACGACGAATTTGTATCGGAACTTGTCCTAAAAATTCCAATTCAAAAATATGTTTTTCACTGGGTTTAATCGGTTTTTCCAGCCTTACCTCAAGAATAGTACCTTCAACTTCAAAGGAAACAGGGATTCCATTTTGTTTTAGAGATTGAACTTTTATAAAACCTATTTCATCTGGTTTTAAACTACTAATTCTACTTTTAAGTTCAGGATTTTCTTTAGTTCCAATATTTTGAACCATCCTTCTGTCTGGGTCCAATATAGTCTGTAAACGTGCATCCATCTCTGAACCCGGCTGAAAGGCATTAAAATATAGGTGATAAAAAACCTTGTTTAATTCATCAGGTGAATTATTGGTATAAACTAATTTTTGTCTCCCTATATATTGATAATTTTCGACATCCATATCTACATCCATTGTGTAAGCCACATGTTGTTGCCAATATGTGCTAGTTGTTTGCTGAGAAAAAGAGATGCTATTATTAAAAATAAGTAGTATCCATATATATTTTAAGAGTTGCATAAACGAGTAATTGAATTGTTAAGGCCAGCAAAATAATTAAATAAAGATGTTTCTCTCAGTAAAAATATGTTAAATAACTAAATCATCAAATTACAACCTCTGATATCTGAATGATCAAAACGACCTAGTATTTCAAACTGTTCATTTGAGTGTATTTTTCCTAAATCTTGCGTGGCAATAAAGGAGCAAGAATTAATATTGGCAAGATCTACGATGTTTATCCCACCACTTTTACCTTTTGGAAGTAGTGTAAAAGGATCTTCTACTTCTCGAATAAGGATTTTCATCCACGGTGGTGTTTGGTACAATCCTTTACCTAGAGAATAGGCTTGACTCAGTAATTCAGTCATTCCATATTCAGAATAAATTGTAGAAATACCAAATCCTTTCTTTAACAATGCGTGAAGTTCGCTTTTTATCAATTCTTTTCGACGCCCTTTCATACCGCCGGTTTCCATTACAAACGTGTTATTTAAACTGAATTCTTGCTTTTCAATCAAATCTAAGAGCGCATAAGAAACCCCAATAAGCAAGACTTTTTTTTCTTTTGAATCTAACGCAATAAGCTTGTTAATTAGTTCATTATGATTATGTAAGAAAAAACCACTGTCTTTATTTTTTGACTGATTGATTAAATCATTAATCATATAGACCAAAGAGGAGTTTTTTTGTTCTAAATAAGACGGCAATAAAGACAAAATAGTATAATCTTGAATATTCCCAAAAAAATGTTGAAAGCCTTTTCTAAAAGCGGTTTCATACAAAGCAATATCAGCAACTAAATGTTTGCTACGCTCTATTCCCGTTGTGCCACTACTTAAAAAGGTTATTTGTGTAGCTTGTTCATCGGTACTAATTTTGTGGGTTTTAAAAAATGAAATTGGTAAAAAAGGTATTTTTTCTAATGAATCAACAGCTTTAAAGTCACAAGCTAATCTTTGTAAATATTCTTTGTAAACAGGATTATTGTTTGCTTGATATTGAAAAACTTCCAAAGCTTTCGCTAGGAAGTTTTTCTTGTTAATCTCTTTTAGATTAAAATTTGGTTTTAATGCTTTCATTCAAGCATCAAAGATATAAAACCTAATAGGTTTTTAAAAAGCTTATGTGAAAATTATCTGAGTTCGATCGCCATCACACATTTCATAGAATCCACCAATTGTAATAATGTCAATTACGTCATCCCAAAGATCCTCTTTTTTAAGACCAAACATTTCTGCTGCAAGTTTACATGCATACACTTCTCCGCCACCAGCGGTGTACATTTCTAGAAATTCATCTATTGGTGGTACATCTAGTTTCGCCATTCCTTGTTTCATCATTGCTGAAACTCCAGCTTCTACACCAGGTATAACTCCTAACAAAGTTGGAAATGGTAGTCCGCCTGGCATACGCATAGCAGGATTTCCTACCGTAGCGGTATGTAATTTATTCATTTGTTTTTTGGTAATGCCATCGAGTCCAAAAAATGTAAAAAATAATTTGGCTTCAATTCCTTCCATAACGGCACCATTTGCCATAATAAGTGAAGCATAAACATCTTCCAAGTTTCCTTTAGCACAGATGATACACACTTTCTCTAAAGGTTTTTTTTCGTTTTTACCCATAATTTAAAATTTAAAAGTTTTATTGAATATTTGATTGTTATTCTACTAGTTTAAGATGTATTTTAAACCTCTTATTAAACACAACTAGTCGGTTTTGGAAGTCCGGCATGCTTTGAAGATAATTTTAAAGGTCCTTTTGGGAAAAGTTTATAAAACTCTTTAATGCTTACCACACCTGATTTTCCAACTCTTCGTATGGTTAAAGAATCACCCGCGTTGTAGGTGTCTCTTAAAAACTTTAGAACTTCTAAATGTTTGTCGGTTAACTCTAAATCGTCAATTTTTGCTAATTCTTTTGCAAGTTCTTCATTCCATTGAGATGAGTCAATCAAGTAACCTTCATCATCTAATTTTACATTAATTCCTGCGATATTTAAATCTTTCATATTTATATAGTTTATTTATTAATTAATTGTTTTGTTTAGTATTTTGTGACATGTTTTTCATAAAGGTTATAGCAAACCCAAAAGCTTTTTTCATTTCCGGACTGTTCATTTCTCGCAGTAAACGCCATATTGAGTAGGAAGGAATGTCTTCAGTTTCAATACTTGCATACATATGTACCGCATTATCAATTGATTTAAGCATGTTGGGTTGGGTTATATCTTTAACCGTATGAAGTATTAACATAACATTTTCAGCTAGATCTTTCATGTCTTGAGGCGTTAAGCCTTTTACAATATTATCTATAACAGGTCCAAAATCTTTAATCAACTCGAAGTAGCCTTTTTGTTCTAAAACGGCCATTTTCTTTGTGAAATCAATGATTGCTTCATTGGCTATAGGCCCCATTTCTTTTGTAAGATCAATTGCCATTTCAAAAGTGTTCATCACTACTTTGAAATTTTCTATATTTCTCAAAAAGGAAATCATTAAATCTGTTACTTCGGCGGGATCAATTTCAACTTGTCGTTTATCTAATTCTTCGACAGTTGTATCATAAAAGTCTTTACCTATTATACTTAAATCACCTATCAGGTCTTCAATAACATTAGAATTAAGGCGTTGTTGATTTACGTGTTCGAGTAGTAGATCAATTTTATTTTCTAATGCGTCTAATCGCTCATTTATCTTTATATTTTCCATGATTTTGCTTCGAATTATTGTTTTTTCTTTCCCGCCATGGTCATATTAGCCTCAATGGGTAATTCTTTGCCTTTTAGTAACATATGCCAATAGATCCATCTGAATAAAATTTTACCATAATGGTTTATTTTGGTGTTCTTTAATAAACCAAATGGTCCAATACCCGGTAAAGGAAAAGTGCCTGGCAAAGGTTCGGTGGTGTAGTTAAAATCGATTAAAGCACCTTTTCCATAGCCTGTTTCTATATAACAGTTGGCATGTCCATCAAATTTAGCTTTTAGAGGTCTTCCTTCCATAGCACTTAAAAGGTTTTCTGTAAGTATTTCTGCAGCAAAATGTGCAACAGAACCTGCCTTTGAAGTAGGGATATTAGCAGCATCACCTAAGACAAATATATTGTCAAAAGCTTCCGATTGTAAAGTATATTTATCAGTTTTTACAAAATTCATATCATCACCTAATCCACTTCGTTCTACCATATCATTACCCATATTTACGGGGACAATAGTCAAAACATCAAAAGAGACCTCACGTTCGTCGTAAGAAATAAGCTTTTTGTTTTCATTATCAATCCTTTCTATATAAAAATCGGCAACGATGTTGATGTTTTTCTCAACCATTAATTCACTTAACATCTTGGTTGCAACAGGCTTTGTGAAAGCTCCTGACATTGGTGTGACAAAGCTGATATTGACTTTATCTCTAATCCCTTTTTGTGTAAAATAAGCTTCTGCTAAAAAAACGAATTCCAGAGGAGCAACAGGGCATTTAAAAGGCACTTCAGAAATACACATTACTAAATCGCCACCTTCCCAATCTTTAAACTTTTTGTGCAATGCAACCGCGCCTTCTACAGTGTAAAAGTCAAAAATATCTTTATACCAAAGTTTTCCCTCTAGTCCGGGAGTTTCATCTGGTCTTGTTTGTGTGCCTGTTGCAATTATCAGAAAATCATAGTTTAAAACCTTTCCATTTTTTATATAAACTTGATTGTTTTCACCATCAACTCTGTCAATTTCGTTAAAAATAACATTAACTCCCGAAGGGAAAAAATCATATTTTGGTTTTATAACATCTTGTTTGTTGTAAATTCCAAAAGGAATAAAAAGGAACCCAGGCTGGTAGTAATGGGTTTTGTATTGATCTACTATCGTTAATTCCCACTCCTCTTTATCTAATATTTTGTGTAGTTTGTTTAACATCATCGTGCCGGCTGTGCCAGCACCAAGAATTACTATTTTTTTCATGTGTCTAAATTTTAATTTTTATATGTGATACTGAATCGAGTTCAGCACAGGCTAAATGGTGTTCGCTATTAGTCATTCCCTTATGTGTCAAGATTTGGCATGCTCGTTTCATGTATCAATTATTAAATTCAGCACAAAATTATTGACAAAAAAAAGAGCAAAGCTTAGTTTTGATATGATATAGTACTACTTATGATTTATATCATACCTTTGTAGCAAATATTACATAAAATGATTTGTAGTTGTCAAAATTGTCATATAAAAACCATTTTTTTTGAATCCTTACACGAAGGTGAGGAACTGGAAAAATATTGTAATGCTCGGACAGAAATAACAATACCAGCAGGTAAAAGAATTATAAAACAAGGAGATAAAATTAAGAGTTTTAAGTATCTTCAGGACGGCTTAATTAAATTACACAGAAAAAGCAAATCTGGAAATGAACAGATTATTAGTTTTGGGAAACCCATGGATTTTGTAAGTATCCAAAATGTATTTTCTAATAAGAAATACAGTTATTCTGTTACCGCACTTGAAAATAGTACTATTTGTGTTTTTGATCTATCGATTATTACCGATTTAATCAGGTCTAATGGTAAATTTGCAGAAAGAATTATTGAAACAACCAATAAAGCGTCTAATAAAATATTATCAAATTCCCTTGATATGATCAGTAAATCTATGTATGGAAAAGTGGCAAGTGTATTGCTTTTTTTTCAAGAGAAAATTTACTTTACCTATGGTTTTGATTTGCCTGTTTCCCGTAAAGAAATAGCACAATATTCAGGGCTTTCGATTGAAACTGTAATACGATTAATTTCAGAGTTTAGACGTGACTGAATTATAAAAGTTTATGGAAAAAGAATTGAAATTATCGATAAAGATAGTTTGGTTTCAATTTATGAACACAGTTAAGGCTTTGTTTTGTTTTTACCCGCAACAATAAGTACAAATTCTCCTTTAGGTTTTTTTTCTGTAAAATATTGAGTTAGCTCTTCCACTGTACCACGTTGTGTTTCTTCATATAGTTTTGTCAATTCACGCGAGATGCTTGCTTTTCGGTCTTTGCCAAAATATTCAGAGAATTGTGTAAGGGTTTTCAATAATTTATGAGGAGATTCGTAGAAAATCATCGTACGGGTTTCTGTTGCTAAAAACTCCAAACGGGTTTGACGCCCCTTTTTAACAGGTAGAAAGCCCTCAAAGACAAATCTATCATTGGGCAAACCACTATTGACTAATGCCGGAATAAAAGCGGTTGCGCCTGGCAAGGTTTCAATAGTAATATCGTTTGTAACGCAGGCACGCACCAACAAAAACCCTGGATCAGAAATTGCAGGTGTTCCGGCATCTGAAATCAATGCCATCGTTTCACCACTTTTAAGTCGATGAATAATCTTATCTAGTAGTTTGTGCTCATTGTGCATATGATAAGATTGCATTGGGGTTTGAATAGCATAATGTTTCAATAACTTCCCAGATGTTCGCGTGTCTTCTGCTAAAATCAAGTCCACCTTTTTCAAAACTTCTATCGCTCTAAAAGTCATGTCTTTAAGGTTCCCTATCGGTGTCGGAACAAGAAATAATTTCATTTTTTTAGAATATAATTTTAAATTAAAACAAATTACTCTCTATACATTTTATCAATCAAGTCTTTGTATTTTTTTATGATTATTTTCCGTTTTAGTTTCAATGTTGCGGTCAATTCACCGGCGGCAATTGAGAATTCCTCAGGCAGTAAAGTGAATTTTTTTATTTTTTCAAAACCAGAAAAACTTTTCTGAAGATCTTCAAAACGTTTTTTAAATAAGTCTACGATTTCACTTTTAGTTATAAGTTCTTCAATGCTGTCAAAATTAATTTTATGCTTTTTAGCATAGGCTTTTATGGCTTCAAAATTTGGAACTGTTAAAGCGGAAACAAACTTTTTTTGATCTCCAATAATGGCAATTTGTTCAATAAAAGAATCATTTATTAATATGGTTTCTAATTTTTGAGGTGCGATATATTTGCCTCCTGATGTTTTCATCAAATCTTTAATTCTATCCGTAATATACAAATTACCATTTTCATCAATTCTTCCCGCATCGCCGGTTTTTAGCCAGCCGTCAATAAATGTACTTTTAGTCTGTTCCGGTTTTTTGTAATACCCCTTCATAACCCCCGGACTCTTAACCAAGATTTCATTATTAGCTCCAATTTTTATACTTGAACCCGCGATAGTTTTTCCCACGGAGGTAAATTCAATATGGGTATCCCCAAAAAGTGTAACTGTTGCCATCGTTTCCGTCAAACCATAACCTACTTTTACATTTATCCCAATGGCGTGAAAAAAAGCGACAACGTTTTCAGCAATCGGAGCGCCTCCACAAGGCATCATTTTGATTTCCCCTCCGAATATGTTTCTCAACTTGCTTAAAACTAATTTATTGGCAATACCATATTTTAATTTTAAAAATATGGATGGTTTTAACTCAAACCTTTTGTATTCATTGTTATATCTTTCACCAACAGCAACGGCCCATTTCATCAGCTTCATTTTTGTTTTTGAAGCGGATTTTACATTCTCCTGAATCGCCCCGTAAACTTTTTCGTAAAATCGGGGTACGGCACACATATAATTTGGTTTTACTTCTTTTAAAGAAAGGGCTATAAATATAGGACTTTCATTAAAATAAACTTCGATTCCATTGTGCAAACAAACCAGAACCCAGTTGTGTTCGAACACATGTGAAAGGGGTAAAAAACTCAAAGAAGATTCCTCATCCGAAAGTTTTAATTCTATTTCATGCGCTTTAATGGTATCCACAAAATTTGCATGATCCAGCATGACTCCTTTAGGTTCGCCTGTTGTACCCGAAGTATAAATAATACATGCCAAATCATCCAACGTGCTTTCTTTGTATCTTTTTTGTAATTCAGTAGTTAATTTTCCATTTTTTTCAACAGCAGAAAAATCTTTTAAGTAAACAGAATTTTCCAACTTGCTAAATTGAATAGTATCACGTAAAGCAACAATCAATTTTAAATATGTATTGGTTTTTAAAAGCTTTACCGCTTCATCATATTGTTCCTGCTCACCCACAAATAATACGCTAATTTGCGCATCCTTAACAATATATTCAACTTCTTTTGTGGAATTTGTAGCATAGATAGGAACAGTTACGGCTCGGATGCTCATTATCGCCAAATCAGCTACGATCCATTCAGGCATATTTTGCGCATAAATAGCGATATTTTGTTGGCTTTTAATCCCAAATTGTAAAAGTGCTAGGGATATATTTTCAATTTGCAACCCAAAATCTATCCACGAAATTCCACGCCAGGTTTTTTGTTCACTTTTATAATAAATAGCATTTTTATGCTGATAACGGTCGATGTTTTTCCGAATATTTGATCCAAGATTTTGATATTCCATGTTAAATATTTTAATTGTTCCGATTTAAAGATCAGACTTAGTGTTGGATTCAGGGCTTGCCCTGAGGTTTAGTGCCTTTTATTTGATAATTATTCTACAGATATTTTCTTTTTTAAGATTTACGTCAAAAATACAATAAATAATAATCCCAATTTTGATAAAATAGATATCTCTAGGAGATATTTTAAGCAGCACAGAATCTATTCAGCCAAAATTTTCTCTCGCAAAGCCGCAAAGCCGCAAAGTTTATGAATGCAAGGCATTTATCTTTACATTCATTAATTTTATATTTTCACGAAAAGAGTGAAAAAGACAGCTATATTAGCTGTTTCTTTGCGCCTTTGCGCCTTTGCGTGAAATAAAAGAACTGGGTGAATAGTTACGCAGCACTTATTTTAGACTCAAAAAAATAAAAATCAAATTATTAAAAACTCATTAGTATTTCATTAAATTTGCAAGCGCTTGCTGGTGTGGCAGGTGCTTAAAATTTAGAATAATATGTATAGAAGTCATAATAATGGAGAATTAAGATTAACGAATGTAAACCAGGAAGTAATCTTATCAGGATGGGTTCAAAAAATCCGTGACAAAGGATTTATGATTTGGATAGATTTACGAGATCGTTATGGTATCACACAATTGGTTTTAGACGAGGAACGCACAGACAAAGTCCTTTTAGACAAGGCAAAAGGTTTGGGTCGCGAATTTGTTATACAAGTGAAAGGAAAAGTGATAGAACGTGTATCGAAAAACGATAAAATTCCTACAGGTGATATTGAGGTATTGGTAAGTGAATTAACGGTTTTAAACGATTCTAAAACGCCTCCTTTTACCATAGAAGACAAAACAGATGGAGGCGATGAATTACGCATGCAATACCGTTATTTAGATATTCGACGTAAACCGGTTCGTGAAAATTTAATATTCCGTCATAAAGTATCGATGGAAGTTCGTAAATATCTATCTGATCAAGGTTTTATCGATGTAGAAACACCTTATTTAATCAAATCGACACCCGAAGGAGCTCGTGATTTTGTCGTGCCTTCACGTATGAATGAAGGACAGTTTTATGCCCTACCACAATCACCACAGACCTTTAAGCAGTTGTTAATGGTCGGTGGCATGGATAAGTATTTTCAAATTGTAAAGTGTTTTCGTGATGAAGACTTACGTGCCGACAGACAGCCTGAGTTTACACAGATAGACTGTGAAATGGCTTTTGTAGAGCAAGAAGATATTTTGGATGCTTTTGAAGGTTTAACAAAGCATTTGCTTAAAGAAATTAAAGGAATAGAAGTGGATAAATTCCCAAGAATGACCTACGATAAAGCGCTAAAAACATATGGTAGTGATAAGCCGGACATTCGTTTTGATATGAAATTTGGAGAACTCAATGATTTGGCGCAAAACAAGGGATTTAATGTTTTTGATAATGTAGAATTGGTGGTAGGTATTGCAGTCCCCGGTTGTGGGCATTATTCACGTAAGCAAACGGACAAGCTTATAGATTTTGTAAAACGCCCACAAGTTGGCGCTAATGGGTTGGTTTGGGTTAAGTGCAATGAAGATGGCAGTTTTAAATCATCGGTTGATAAGTTTTATTCCCAAGAGGATTTAGCACAATGGGCTGAAAGACTGAATGCTAATAAAGGGGATTTAATGCTTATTTTAGCTGGAGACACCGATAAAACACGAACACAATTAGGTGTTTTACGCATGTATATGGCGGATGTATTAGGTTTAAGAAATCCTGAGAAATTTGCCCCACTTTGGGTGGTTGATTTTCCATTGTTGGAATGGGATGAGGAAACAGCACGTTATCATGCGATGCATCATCCATTTACGGCACCAAAACCCGAAGACATGCACTTGTTAGAAAGTGAACCGGGTAAAGTTCGTGCCAATGCCTATGATATGGTTCTTAATGGAAATGAAATTGGCGGTGGATCTATTCGTATTTACGATAAAGAAACACAATCTAGAATGTTTGATTTATTAGGATTTACCAAAGAAGAAGCCCAAGCACAATTTGGATTTTTGATGAATGCATTTGAATACGGAGCGCCACCACACGGAGGATTAGCTTTTGGATTGGATAGATTGGTCGCTATTTTAGGTGGACAAGAAACCATTCGTGATTTTATTGCTTTTCCAAAAAATAATTCGGGTCGTGATGTGATGATTGATGCACCGGCTGCTATTGCAGAAGAGCAGTTAAGAGAATTAAATTTAGCAGTTACTTTACCAAAAACAGCTAAATAAAGAATAAAAGGTGGATTTCTTTAAAAAATTGCTTTGCAGTTTTGTAAAATATATTAAATTTGCCGTCCGATTAATCTCGGAAAGTAGGCGAAAGTAGCTCAGTGGTAGAGCATCACCTTGCCAAGGTGAGGGTCGCGGGTCCGAATCCCGTCTTTCGCTCAAGTCTACGCTCGAGTGGTGGAATTGGTAGACACGTTGGACTTAAAATCCAATGGCCAGTTATGGCCGTGCGGGTTCAAGTCCCGCCTCGAGTACAACAAACCCTTATAATCATTTGATTGTGAGGGTTTTGTTATTATTAATATGATAATATCCCCATAATATTTTTAATTTGCTCAATAACTATTAGGACATAGTAGCATTACTGTTACAGAGGAAAGTTATGGTAAAGTGGTTAAGAGGAAGGTTAGTGAGCAGATGTATGTACTTTCTAAGAAATTGAAATAATAATTCCTGTTAAATAAGTTGGCAAGTTGTCAAAAGTCATATTGCCAACT
>JAUVOS010000175.1 GCA_030599055.1 Lutibacter sp. | reverse complement strand
GCATCTAAAAATATAGCATGACCACCAAAAGGTTGTTGCACAGGTACTCCAAAATCTACTAAACATTGTCCTAGATAGGCAATTTGTTCAATACGACTTTCTAAAAAGCTATTTTCGGTTGCTTCATCTAAGCCAACTGCTAAAGCTCCCATGTCACGTCCATTCATGCCACCATAGGTGATAAAACCTTCAAACATTATATTAAAGACTGTAGCTTCTTTATATACTTTTTCATCATTTAGAGCAATAAATCCACCCATATTGACCAAACCATCTTTTTTGGCACTCATTGTCATGCCATCACCATATGAAAAAACTTCTAATGCAATTTCTTTAATCGTTTTATTTTCGTAACCTTTTTCTCTTTTCTTGATAAAATAAGCATTCTCAGCAAAGCGAGCAGAATCGAAATAAAGAGGAATGTTGTATTTCTTACACAATTTTGATACAGCTTTTATATTTTCTACCGAAACAGGTTGACCACCTGCCGAATTACATGTTATTGTTAGAACTGTAAAAGGAATTTTTTCTTTAGGCTTATCCTTGAAAACTTTTTCTAATTTGTTTAAATCAACATTTCCTTTAAATGGATGGTAAACACTCGTGTCAAAAGCTTCGTCAATTGTACAATCAACTGCATGGGCTTTTCGAAATTCGATATGCCCTTTTGTCGTATCAAAATGAGAGTTTCCGGGGACGAAGTCGCCCTCTTTTATTAAAGCAGAAAATAAAACATTTTCAGCAGCTCGACCTTGATGTGTTGGTAGAAAATATTTATATCCTGTAATTCGTTTAACAGTTTTTTTGAGTTTTTCAAAGGAACGAGAGCCTGCATAACTTTCATCACCAACCATCATTTCTCCCCATTGCTCATCACTCATGGCTCCTGTGCCTGAGTCTGTTAAGCAGTCAATAAAGACTTGTTCTGATTTGAGATTAAATAAATTATAATTTGCTTTTTTAAGCCATTTTTCTCTTTGTTGACGAGTAGAATGTTGTAGTTTTTCAACAACTTTTATTTTATAGGGTTCTGCGTAGGGAAGTTTCATTTGAACTAGTATTGAGATGTTAGTATTGAGATGTTAGTATTATGATATCAAAAGTCCGAAGTCCGAAGTTTGATAAATGATAAAAGTAAAAAGCTGAGAGTTGGGGGACAGTCTATAGAATGCCTTTGAATAAAGGTCTTTTGATGTTGCGAAACAAATCTTGAAAAGGTATTGTCGTTATTTGCATGCCTCAAAGTTATTGAAAAAATTAAAATTAAGAATTAAATTAGCTACTTTTGTTTTTGAAACGCTCATCTCGGCTACGTTCGATGACCTTACTCGTAAATCAAATACCGCAAATCATAAATCCAAAATCGTAAATATGTACACTCAACCCATGCTCAAAGAAGGAAGTTTAAAAGATCAAGTTATTGTTGTAACAGGAGGCGGAAGTGGTCTCGGAAAAGCGATGAGCACCTATTTCTTAGAACTAGGAGCAAAAGTAGCCATTACTTCAAGAAATTTAGAAAAGTTACAAAATACCGCTAAAGAAATGCAAGATAAAACAGGTGGAGAAGTCTTGTCTGTTGCCTGTGATGTGCGTAATTCTGGCGAAGTAGAAAATATGTTACAGGCGGTTTTAGATAAATGGGGTAGAGTAGATGGACTCCTTAATAATGCAGCCGGTAATTTTATAAGTCCGACTGAACGCTTATCACCAAGGGCATTTGATGTAATTATTGATATCGTTTTAAAAGGGACAAAGAACTGTACTTTAGTTTTTGGAAAACATTGGATTAAAGAAAAGCAAGAGAAAGCAACAGTTTTAAATATTGTGACTACTTATGCATTTACTGGTTCTGCCTATGTAGTACCTTCGGCAACAGCAAAAGCCGGTGTACTTGCAATGACTCGATCTCTTGCGGTTGAATGGGCAAAATATGGTATTCGATTTAATGCCATTGCACCTGGCCCTTTCCCAACTAAGGGAGCATGGGATCGATTATTACCTGGTGATTTAAAAGAGAAATTTGATATGGCTAAAAAAGTTCCGGTAGGTCGTGAAGGCAAGCACCAAGAATTAGCCAATTTAGCTGCCTATTTAATGAGTGATTTTTCTGCATATATCAATGGTGAGGTTATTGTCATAGATGGTGGCGAATGGCTTAAAGGGGCAGGGCAAATGAATATGCTTGAAGAGGTTCCAAAAGAAATGTGGGATATGTTGGAGATGATGATACGAGGGAAGAAAAAGAGTTGAAAGTTGAAAGTTGAAGGTTAAAAGTTGAAAGTTGAAAGTTGAAGGTTAAAAGGAAGGTTAATTAGTTAAAAATTTATGAGTTTTCAACTTTACAAACTTTACAAACTTTCCACTTTAAGAACTTTCCACTAATAATTAGGCAATCCTTCTAGAAACACATAACTCTCTTTTTCAAAATTCATTTGGCAGTAAAAGTGTTGTAATCCATTGGTAAGCATTAAGTATTTAGCGTCAAGGGATAGGTTATATCTAGCTATTTGATCAAAAGTGTCTTGTGTGATTTTGGTACTGGGTCTTTTGCACTCTACAATAATATAAGGATGCAAAGATTTGCTATAAACTACAATGTCAGCTCTTTTGTGCTGTTCGTTTATTGTGAATTGTTTTTCAACACTCATCCACATAGGTGGGTATTTCTTTTCTTGAATAAGAAATTGAATGGCATGTTGGCGTACCCATTCTTCTGGAGTAATCATAATGTATTTTTTTCGGATTACATCCCAGATATACGATTTATTTTCTATACTTTTGGTTTTGAAAGAGTACGAAGGAAAGTTTAAAGCTACCATCCCGTAAAGTTACAATATATAATTAAGAATTTAGAAAGCAGAATTAAGAATTGTTTAAAGAAATAGATTTTCGTTCTGTAATATCGAAGAAAAAATACAACTATTTATAAACATGGCGTCTTAGCGTCTTAGCGATAAAATAATGACAGTAGAAAATATAATTAGTGATATTAAAAAAGGAAATATTCAACCTTTGTATTTTTTATATGGTAATGAACCGTATTTTATAGATCAAATTTCTGATTATATAGAAAACAATGTATTGACTGAAGCTGAAAAAGGCTTTAATCAAATGGTTTTATATGGTAGAGATGTCAGTATGGCTGAAATAATTGAAAATGCAAAACGATTTCCGATGATGGCTGATCGACAAGTGATTATTGTCAAGGAAGCACAAGATTTAGTACGTACTTTCGATCAATTAGAACCCTATCTCGAAAATATTTTACCTACCACAACACTTGTTTTTAATTATAAATACAAGAAGCCTGATAAACGAAAAACTGTTTTTAAAAAAATGGGAAAAGTAGCCCTTATGTTTGAAGGTAAGTCTTTATACGAAAATCAAGTACCTTCATGGATCAATACCTATTCAAAATCAAAAGGTTTTCAGATAGAACCCAAAGCAGCTCAAATGTTGGTTGAGTTTTTAGGCACAGAACTGAGTAAAATTGTTAATGAACTCGATAAGCTTTTTATTGTCTTACCAAAGGATGCTACCGTAACACCGCAAGCAGTTGAGGAAAATATTGGTATAAGCAAAGATTTTAACAATTTTGAACTACGAAAAGCTATAGGAAATAAAAATGTAGTAAAAGCAAATCAGATAATCAATTATTTTGCTCAAAATCCTAAAAGTAACCCCTTAGTAGTAACGATATCTTTGTTGAATGGATTTTTTACTCAATTATTACAATATCATGCACTTCCCAATAAAAATGATTCTAGGGCAGTTGCCGTTGCTTTGCGAGTAAATCCTTTTTTTGTAAAAGACTACATTATAGCGGGAAAGAACTACCCAATGCGTAAAGTTTCCCAAATTATAGGTCTTATTAGAGATGCTGATGTAAAAAGCAAAGGAGTTGGTGCGAGAGATTTATCACATGGTGATTTACTTAAAGAGTTGTTGTTTAGGATTATGCATTAGGTTTGGGCTTTGGGCTTTGGACTTTGAGCTTTGAGCTTTGGGCGTTGAGCTTTGGGCTTTGAGCTTTGGGCTTTGGGAATTGATGCCTTAAACCATTTAACTTCTAACTTCTCTTCTCACTTCTCACTTCTCACTTCTCACTTCTAACCTCTAACCTCTAACTTAAAAAATAGTACCTTTGTCGTCTTTTTAAAATAAAAATAATGAGTAGAATAGCCGAATCAGAATTGATATTAAACCCTGATGGAAGTATATATCATTTGAATTTAAAACCGGAAAATATTGCCGATACAATTATTTTTGTTGGTGATCAAAATAGAGTTCCAAAAGTAGCCAAGCATTTTGATACAATTGAGTTTGAAACTCAAAAACGTGAATTTAGAACTATAACAGGAACATTTAAAGGAAAACGTATCAGTGTTCTATCAACCGGAATCGGTCCTGATAATATTGATATTGTGATGAATGAGTTAGATGCTCTTGTCAATATAGATTTAAAAAAACGTATAATAAAAAAGGAACACACTTCTCTAACAATTGTTAGAATTGGAACTTCAGGTTCACTGCATGATGATATTCCTGTAGATCACTTTGTGTTGGCAGAATATGGACTTGGTCTTGACGGAATGTTATGGGCTTATGATTGTGATCATGTTATTGAAAAAGAATTGTCTGACGCTTTTGAAAAACATACTGATTGGAAACCTTGGAAAGCAAAACCTTATATTGTACAAAACCATCCAGAGTTAACAAAAATATTGGCTGGAGGAAAAAAAGTTCACCAGGGAATTACCGGAACAGCAGGAGGCTTTTTTGGTCCACAAGGTCGTATATTACGTTTGGCTCTAGAGGATAATGAATTAAATAGTAAGATTGATAGTTTTGAGTATAAAGGACATCGTGTTACAAATTTTGAAATGGAGACTTCAGCCATTTATGGCTTATCGAAACTTTTAGGTCATAAAGCTTGCTCGATGAACTGCATAATTGCAAACAGAGCAAACGGAACTTTTAGTGATGACCCTTATAAAGCGGTAGAAGAGTTAATCGAATACACTCTTAATAAGCTAGTGTTAAGTTAAGCATAAAAAGACGCACCAAGTCTTGTTCTTTTTCGTTTTAACCTCACAATAAAAACCTCGTGTAGCTACGGCTATACTTGATTTTTATTATTTTGTTAAATTATTCACGATATACCTATTTATTGGTCTCAAAAATAGTTAAAACTATGCACTTTAGTGCATTTCGCTTTCAGCTTCTAAAAATGTTATCTTTGTCCTATGTCAACACAGAGAACAAATGGTCATACAGTTTCACGGTTAACAGTTCATATAGTTTGG
>JAUVOS010000151.1 GCA_030599055.1 Lutibacter sp. | reverse complement strand
TCAACTACAGCATCAAACTCCCTTCCAGCCTGTGCTGAGCGAAGTCGAAGTAGGAAAGGTTGGGGATGGGCCTATACTCCTCCTACTAGGAGACCAAGAAGAAGCACTCGATCCTCTAAAAGCAGAAACAACAAAAGCCATAGATCAAAATCAGAACATCATCAGTACAGGTTGGGTAGAAGACGTTCGCCCCTATTTATCCATAACCGATGTCTTTGTATTTCCAAGTTACCGTGAGGGCATGCCCAATGTAGTCTTACAAGCAGGTGCTATGGGTTTACCACAAATAGTCACAAATATCAACGGAAGCAATGAAATCATCATTAATGATGAAAATGGATTCATCATCCCAGTAAAAGACACGGAGGCACTTTTTAAAGCCATGCAACAACTACTTTATACAAGCAAAAGAAAAAAGCTCAGCCAAAATGCACGCGAGATGATAAAATCACGTTTCGAACAAAAAATGGTGTGGGAAGCTTTGTTGGCGGAGTACGGGTCTCGATACGACAAACGTATACTACAATTCTGAAGCACGTCAGTTCGAGTGATTTCTAAAACTCATAAAGTTTTAGAAATTGTACCGAGAACACTATCTTTGCACAAATCATCACTATGAACAAATCTTACGTTTACATACTCCTATGTGCTGATGAAACTTATTATACTGGTGTAACAAGTAATTTAGAGCAACGATTTCAAAGGCACCAATCAGGTTACTACCCTAACTCATATACAAGTAGTAGAAGACCAATTTTGTTAGTTTTCTTTGCAGAGTTTACCGATATTCGAGTAGCAATAAAAAAAGAAAAACAGATTAAAAAATGGTCAAAAGCAAAGAAAAAAGCATTGATTGACGGAAATTTCGGCAAGTTAGTGAACTTAGCTAAAAAGAAGTTTTAGGTAATAACCCCCATACAATTCAAAAATGCTAAACATTATAAAAATCATTTGACCTGAAGCATAGAGACTCCATTGTCCCGTCAGTTAGAGTGATTTCTAAAACTCATAAAGTTTTAGAAATTGTACCGAGAACACTACCTTTGCAAAAACATGTATAAAAACCTCATAAAACCTATATTAGACTTCACCCTAGCATTCACAGCTTTGGCAATAGCATCGCCAATATTTTTATTTGTGGGTTTATTACTTACAATTGCTAACAAAGGAACCCCTTTCTTTATTCAATCCCGTCCAGGAAAAAATGAAAAGCTCTTTAACATCATCAAGTTCAAAACCATGAATGATAAAAAGGATGCTGATGGAAATTTATTAAGCGATACAGAAAGACTGACAACAATAGGAAAAATAGTTCGTAAAACCTCACTCGACGAAATACCCCAACTCATCAATATCATAAAAGGTGATATGAGTTTAGTGGGGCCCAGACCTTTATTGCCCCAATATTTGAGCTTATATAACGAACACCAAAAAAAGCGTCATCAAGTAAAACCCGGTATTACCGGCTGGGCACAAGTAAACGGACGTAATGCCATCAGTTGGGAGCAAAAATTTAAATATGATATTTGGTATGTTAAAAATAGTAGTTTTTGGATTGATATAAAAATCTTATTTTTGACCGTACTAAAAGTACTCAAAGCAAAAGACATCGCAGAAGATGGAAGTGCCACAATCGGACGCTTTCAAGGAACAAAAAACATGTAAAGACGTTACATTACAAAGTAAAGACGTTGCATTGCAACGTCTCAACTATACAAAATAAACAAATAACATTTCATAACAACTTTTCAACTTTACAAACTTTCAACTAAATGAACCTATACGGAGCCAGCGGACACGCAAAAGTTATCATCAGTATCCTCGAATTGCTAGAACAGAAAATCACTAATATTTTTGATGATCGGGCACCCTTTACATTATTAGGATACCCAGTAAAAGTTTTTGAAAAAGGAGATACCGATTTCTTTATCATTTCGGTTGGAAACAATAAAAAAAGAAAAAAATTAGCTAAAAAACTAGGTGCAATACACTATACAAAAGCAATTCACCCAAGTGCTATCATCGATAAAAGAGTGATAATTGATGTGGGAACGGTTGTGATGGCAGGTGCTATCATAAATGTAGATACGCATATTGGCAAGCACAGCATTATCAATACAGCTGCCAGTATTGATCACGATTGTAAAATAGATGATTTTGCACATATATCCCCTAATGCTACTTTATGCGGTAATGTACAAGTCGGCGAAGGTTCTCAAATAGGTGCCGGTGCTGTAGTAAATCCGAATATTACTATCGGAAAATGGGCAATTATCGGCGCGGGTGCCGTTATCATAAATGATGTTCCGGATGGCGTAACTGTGGTGGGAAATCCGGGGCGAGTATTGTAATTTTCCGGTCTTTTTAAAGCTACACGAAGTACAGTGGAATATGATGATGCATTTGTCATTCTGAAAGAAGCCTTAGCAAAACAAAGTTACTTACCGACAAAGCAGGAAACCTATCAAAAGAAACAACAAAACCTCCTCCAAAATCCTTAGAGTACTATTAGCCTCATCTTTACAGCTTAGATTAACTTAAGTCGAACTGAAGTTATTATGTAATATAAACAAAATTGTTTATATTTGCATTTATCTAAAGCGATGACAAAATCAGACAACATATCTTTATTCAAGGGAATTCACCCGGGCTTGTTTCTTGGGAGAAAACTCAAACGTATGCATATTAGTCAAATCAAACTTTCTAAAGAAATTGATATTCACCCACAAACATTAAACGCAATAATTAAGGGTAAAAGAGATATGAATATACCACTTTCCTTAAAAATTGAAACTTATTTTAATTGGCAAGAGGGCACGCTTATGCTTTTGCAAGTCTATTACGACATTGACAAAGAAAAACAAGAACGTATTAAAAAACCTGATTTATCTATTTTTAGACCGACATTATTTTGGGATACGACTATTGAAAATATAAACTGGATAAAGAATAAGAAAGTGATAATACAACGTGTTATGAGTAGAGGAAACAATAAAGAACAAGAAGTGATACTTAGCTACTATGGGAAGAAAGAAGTAGCGATAATTATGGAAAACTTTAAATGGTTAAATATTGAATAAATTGTATTGGAATACGGTTACAGACAATCTAAAAGAAGTACTGTTTTTGTTGATAAAAGCACCGGTATTCAATTCATTTCGATTAGTTGGTGGTACTGCATTAAGCTTACAAAGAGGGCATCGATTATCGATAGATATTGATTTATTTACAGATGCGGAATATGGAAGTATAGATTTTAACACTATTCATTTATTTCTTAAGAATAATTTCTCCTATTTCGAAACTACATTACAAATACCCGTAGGTTTGGGAAAATCCTATTTTATTGGTTCTGATGAATTATCGGCCGTTAAGTTAGATCTTTTTTATACGGATACTTTTATTCAAAATAGCATAGATATTGGAGGAGTGAGGATGGCAAGTATTGAAGAGATTATTGCGATGAAAATAGATGTAATTCAAAGAGAAGGAAGGAAAAAAGATTTTTGGGATATTCACGAGTTTATGACAACGTACTCATTTACAAAAATGATTAATTTGCACAAGCAACGTTATCCATACAACCATGATAAATATCTAATTATTACTAATCTTATCAATTGCTCATCTGCAGATAATGATTTTAATCCAAATTGTTTAAAAGGAAAATTGTGGCCTTTTATTAAGCAAGACTTAATTGAATATGCTCGACAAATAAATGGTATTTAACCTCAGGGCATCCCGATAACTATCGGGACTGAACCTTAAATACCGACGCAGAGCATCGGGGTACTAAACTATCCCACCTTAACGGCTTTCGCCCTACGAATTAAAAACGAATAACATGCATAAAAAAATATGGCTTTCTTCTCCACACATGGGAGGCACAGAACAAAAATACATCCAAGAAGCTTTTGATGAAAATTGGATAGCACCTTTAGGTCCAAATGTCAAGGGTTTTGAAAAAGATTTAGAAAACTATATCGGGAACACATCCTATGTTGCTACATTAGCTTCTGGAACAGCGGCTATTCATTTAGCATTAATCCTTTTAGGAGTTAAAAAAAACGATGTGGTTCTTTGCCAAAGCTTTACTTTTTCAGCAACTGCCAATCCGATTACCTATGTAGGAGCCCGCCCCATTTTTATTGATAGTGAATCGGATACTTGGAATATGGATCCCATCTTATTAGAAAAAGCGATTAAAGATCATATAAAAAAAGGCACCAAACCCAAAGCAATATTGGTAGTTCATCTTTACGGTATGCCAGCAAAAATGCAAGAAATTATCACTATTTCTAAACGATATAACATTCCAATAATTGAAGATGCCGCTGAAGCTTTAGGTAGTCAATACAAGAATCAAAAATGTGGAATTTTAGGGCATTTTGGTATTCTTTCGTTTAACGGAAATAAAATTATCACTACTTCAGGTGGTGGCGCTTTGGTTTGTAAATCTGATAAAGACAAGCTAAAAGCGATCTTTTTAGCAACACAAGCTCGTGATAATGCACCGCATTACCAACATTCAGAAATAGGCTACAATTACCGAATGAGTAATATTGTAGCAGGTATCGGACGCGGACAAATGGAAGTTATCAATAAACGAGTATCCCAACGTAGAGGCAATTTTGAATTTTATAAAAAGAAGCTCTCTTCCCTACCCAACATCACATTTATAGAAGAACCAGAAGGTTTGTTTTCCAATCGTTGGTTGACCACAATATTAAGCGATTCTTACGAAACTCGAGAAAAAATAAGACGTGCTTTAGATAAGGAAAACATCGAAGCTCGCCCTTTGTGGAAACCCATGCACTTACAGCCTGTTTTTAAAACCTATGAATCTTATACCAACGGTGTTTCCGAGGATTTGTTTCAACGAGGACTTTGTTTACCAAGTGGCTCAAACTTAACACAAGATGATTTACAACGTGTAATAAACGGGATTCTTTCTGTAACTTAATGTGTGTTATTTGATATAAAATTCAATTAGTTTTACAAGAACTTTTAAAAAAAAAGAATTCGCTAAGTCCAAATAGTAAGCCGACGTAATGGCTTGTTACGATAGTTTGAAATAGAAAACTCCAACAGTTGCTTTTTTCCGCTTTGATACTAACAAATAGTCAATTTTATTAAATCGAACTGAATCCATCAATGCGCAATGCACATATTATCTATTTTGATAATTATAAGTATCCTTTACTTTGTTTTATTGTTTGTTTATTAAATTCCAAATATCAAATCACAAATGCCAAATAAATCACAAAAGTTAAAATATAAAAAAACAAACTACTCAGATGAATTTTGTGAGTTTATACTATTCTAACATGGAGTGACTATTAAAATTTTGGATATTGTAATTTATTTGTTATTTGATTATTGTTATTTGTTTTTTTAACTATCATATAACTAGACCACGCTATTTTTTGATACTATAAGTATCCTTAACTTTGTTATTTTAGTTGCTTTTTTTTTCAAAAATATTGTTTAGTTATATAGTAGGTTTATAGTACTCATCTTTTCAAATTTCCAGCATCTGTTACCTATTATCCCAATTAGGTCATGCCTTCCTAACAAAAAAACCCGTCACAAATTGTAACGGGTTTTCTGTATAATAAAAAAAGGCGGCGACCTACTCTCCCACAAGTTGCAGTACCATCGGCGCTAATAGGTTTAACTTCTCTGTTCGGGATGGGAAGAGGTGAGCCCTATTGCTATAACCACCTTAAGATTTTTAAAAAGATTTGAGTATTGAGATTTGAGTAAAACTCATATCTCACTTCTAACTTCTCATATCTAAAAAATAACATAAGGAAAAATAATGATACAATATAAAATATAACGAGTCAATACTTGTACGATTATAAAATCGCTGGCTTAAAGCCTATGGGTAATTAGTACTACTTGGCTTTGACATTACTGCCTATACACCTATAGCCTATCAACGTGGTAATCTTCCACGACCCTTTAAAGAAATCTCATCTTGTGATGGGTTTCGCGCTTATATGCTTTCAGCGCTTATCCCTTCCCGACGTAGCTACTCAGCAGTGCTCCTGGCGGAACAACTGATACACCAGAGGTCAGTCCGATTCGGTCCTCTCGTACTAGAATCAGATTCACGCAAATTTCTAACGCCCGCTACAGATAGAGACCGAACTGTCTCACGACGTTCTGAACCCAGCTCGCGTGCCACTTTAATGGGCGAACAGCCCAACCCTTGGGACCTTCTCCAGCCCCAGGATGTGACGAGCCGACATCGAGGTGCCAAACC
>JAUVOS010000015.1 GCA_030599055.1 Lutibacter sp. | reverse complement strand
GTCTTTCCATTACTTCCTGTTAAAGCAATAATTGGAATCCCTAATTCTTGTCTATGATATTTTGCAAGATATTGAAGTGTTTGCAAGGAATCTTCTACTAGAATATATCTATTGTCATTTTCATAAAACTGTTTCTCATCAATAACTACATAATTTGCCCCATTTTCTAATGCTTTTCCTGCAAATTTATTGGCGTTAAAATTCTCGCCTTTTAATGCAAAAAAAATACTTCCTTTTTCAACAGTACGCGTGTCCGTTGAAACTTTGTAGGTCTGTGAATACTTTTGATATATTTCTCTAATTTTCACGGATGAAAGATACAAAAAAACCTCATTTTCTTTCGAATATGAGGTTTGAATTTATGAATCGGTTTTATTTATTTTTTATTTTTAGGATAGGCGCTTCTCTTATCAACTCGCATGGGTCCTACGCGATCCATGGCACACCTAAATCCAATATAACTTGTTGCTGAATATTGTGGTAAATAGCGTCTTTGAGCCGGATCCAACCAATATTCCCTATCATTCCAAGACCCACCTTTATATACACGTGTTTTATCACTCACCAGTGTTCGGCGTATTTTGTCGTCATATATTTGTCTTCGCATTCCTCCTTCACCTAAGATTTTTGGAATCACCGGATGATTATACATTCTTGGTGATACATCAAGATCTTCTTCATCTTTTTCAAATTCTCTAGTAGATGCTATATCACCATCTTTGTAATCTACATTATATGATTTCTCATAATTATTACGCATAAAAGCGTCCCTTTTTGTAATAGGAACATAAATAATATTTCCTGGTCTATCAGCTGGTATAATTCTTCCGTTATCTAAGGTGTCATAATCTACAGTTGTATAATCAGCTATGACAACTCTTCCCTCTCGATTAATTTTTGGTTTTGAAAACACATTGCCACGATAGTAATTGAAATCATTTGCTTCTGTATCAATTATAGGACGATAAACGTCAGCTACCCATTCTGCCACATTACCTGCCATATCATATAGGCCATATGCATTTGGCGGATAGGATCTTACTTGTATTGTGATATCTGCGCCATCATTACTCCATCCTGCTAAACCACTATAATCACCTTTTCCTAATTTGAAATTAGCTAATTGATCACCTCGATACTTTTTTTCTTTGTTCCTTGTATAACGTCCGTTCCATGGATATTTTTTACGCCCTCTTAATTCATTATATGTTCTGTTCTCCGAAAGTGATTTTGCAGCAAATTCCCATTCGCTTTCAGTAGGTAATCGGAATTTAGGTAAAAATATGCCATCTGATGTTTTTACATGCCTTCCACTAAACTGCCCTCTTCTCGCTCTTGGTTCACCTCTTTTTCGTACTCTCTTTTCAGGGAGGCCTTTGTTGAATATACTTGAATCACCATCAAACATATACCTTGGATTTAATAGATACGTGTCCGTTACAAAATGATCTCTACCTTCGATACTTAACGAATCTAATACAAAGAGATTTTTTAAAATACCTCTATCCATTAATATCTTTTCATTAACTCGATCACCACGCCATTTGCAATATTCAGTTGCTTGAACCCAACTTACTCCTACTACCGGATAATTTGCATACGCAGGATGTCTTAGGTACGTTTCTGTCAAGAATTCATTTGATCCTAAACGATCCCTCCACACCAATGTATCGGGAAGAGTAGAACTAAAGATATGCTTATAATTTTCATTATGCGGAGGGAAAACTCTTTCTGTCCATTCTAAATAAAAAATATATTCTTGGTTTGTAACCTCAGCCTCGTCCATGTAAAAGGAACGTACTTGTTGTTTTACGGGAGTTGTATTCCAATCAAATATTACATCATCTTGAACATGACCCATCGTAAACGTTCCACCTTCTACAAGAACCATTCCTGCTGGAGTTTTTTGGTTTTTGAATTTTTGTGGGGTTGAAAAACCTGCTGCTGCTTTATCTCTATCTGTCCATCCGGTAAGTGAAGTATTTCCAGTTTTACCACAGCTTATTAAAGTGATGAGGGCTACTGTAAATACAGTCAGTTTTAATAATTTCATGATAACCATATTAGGTATTTTGAGTTGCGCAATTTACGATAATTATCTTTTTATACAAGAAAATGTAAAAATTTTAGCGCTACGTCTTATTCAGACTGAATAACGCTTAAAAAGACATTTTATTATATTCCAAATATGTTTTGTTTCCAATTCAAATAAACGCACAAATCATCAACTCGTATGCTACAAAATATATTCTTATTATCAGTAAAGCAATATCGCGTTAATTCTAAATATAATCATTTAAAAAAAACACTTTTTTATTAGGATATACTATCTAGAACAATCAAACGTTATGAGATGTAAGTAGTACTAAAATCTACGACCAAATTTTTTATTTTAACCATTGTGTTTAATGTTTTTACAGACTTTCTTTTGTGAACAAAGAATTTATTTAAAAACAAATATGAGTTTTTAAACATATAAAACGGGCATATAAAACCGTGACACATAAGGAAATAATTAATAGTGAATCTACCTTGCCGGCAGACAGACAATGCATGTTGTCACTAAAAATTTAAATTTAAAATATATGAAAAAGTTTTTTTTTCTATTCGCAATCTTATATTCCTTACTTATAAGTTCTCAAGACTTTTTAGTTGAAAAGATTGAATTAGAATGGTTGCCACAACAGGTGTTTCATATTGACCAAGATGAAACGTGGCACCTGCCAATGGTAAAAAACAATTCTATAGATGTGAATTCCAAACTTCCCGAATTTCGTAAAAAATGGCAAGTTTCAAATCATGCAAAAATATCCAAATTTGAAATAAAAAATATTGTGTATGAAGAAATTTCCCGAAAAGAATTGTACGACATTTCTTATGCTAATATCCCTTCAGAGGTTCAAGCACAAATGCAAGTAATCTCTACAAGAGACATTTCACATGCATATATTAGCATTACACCAATGATTAGAAATGGCAATCAAATTAAAAAAATTCTATCTTTTGAAGTACATTATCAATTAGTGACAAAATTATCACAAACTAAAAGCACCTATGCTTCAAATTCAGTATTAGCCTCAGGAGATTGGTATAAATTTAGTGTTGACACGACAGGGGTTTTTAAAATCGATCATTCATTTCTCAAGGATTTAGGAGTAAATGTCAACAATATAAATCCAAAATTTTTGAGTATTTATGGTAATGGCGGACATTTATTACCCTATAGAATTGGCGATTTTAGATATGATGATTTACAAGAAAATGCCATATATGTTGAAGGTGAAGCTGATGGAAGTTTTGACTCAAATGACTATATACTTTTTTATGCTAGAGGTCCTGAAAGCTGGAGACATACCGAAACTATTGAATCTATAGAACATGTAAAAAATATATATACCGACAAAGCCTATTATTTTGTTCATATTAAAAATCAATCCGGCAAACGCATCATAGATGCCCAAGCTAACAATTCAGCACCTCAATTAGAACTGAGCAACTATGACGATTATATTGTGCATGAAATAGACCGAAAAAATCTATTTCAAATGGGACAACAATGGTTAGGAGAAGCATTTGAAATTCAAAATGAACAAACCATATCCATGAGTTTTAAAAACATAGACACCTCTTCCCCTGTTACGATAAAAACCAGAGCAGTTACTTCATCCGGATATAGTACAACTATGAACGTGAGTTTAGGAAGTCAAAGTCTTTACAACATAGTTTTCGGGGCAACCTCCAAATATATTTGGGCTCGTGAAAATGATGGTGTCAGTGATTATAATTCTAATAATGAAAATATTGAGATTAAATTGACCTACAATAATAATGGCGATGCTTCTGCAAAAGCCTATCTTGACTATATTGAAATTATTGGAAAAAAAAATCTAAGTGTTGGTGATAAACAATTTTCTTTTCGAAATTTTGAGATGATTAACAATGCTATTCCCATTTCTTTTCACCTACAAAATGCTTCAAATATTTATAACTTATGGAATGTAACTGACCCTATTAACCCAAAAAGAATAAGCAATCAAAGTAGTGGAAATGATTTTGCATTTACTGTTCAAGGAGGTAGTTTGCATGAATATATCGTTGTAAATCAACAAAACTTTTACACACCTCAATCTATTAGTAAACCCCATATTAGCAATCAGAATCTACACGCATTACAGGATGTTGATTATGTAATTATTACTAAAGATTTTTTAAAAAGTGAAGCAGAAATTTTAGCACAGTATCACAGAGAGAATAGCAATCTTAATGTCGAAGTGGTACCGCTGTATCAAATTTATAATGAATTTGGTTCGGGTGCTAAAGACATAACAGCCATACGTGATTTTGTTAAATTTTTGTATGATAATTCTACCCCACATTTACAATACGTAACAATGTTCGGCGATGCTTCTTATGATTTTAAAGAAATCTATGAAAAAAATGAAAACATTGTTCCGGCATTTCAATCATATGTTAGCTATAGCGTCACGGATTCATTTGTAACCGATGATTATTTTGCAATCGTAAGTGATTTAGATGAAGGGGATTTAGACAATAATTCTACACAAACACAAGATATAGGTATCAGTAGAATTCCTGTAAGAACCATCTCTGAGGCAAAAGATGTCGTTAAAAAAATACTTAACTATTACAAAGAAGTTTCTCTTGGTGATTGGCGCAATCAAATAGCCATGATTGCTGATGATGCGGATAGAGTTTCAGACATTTCTTTACAAAATAGCGAAGAAGCTCTTGCAGATAAAATAAAGCTAAACAAGCCTGTTTTTAATATAAAAAAGATTTATGCAGATGCCTATCCTCAAATAATATCTTCCGGTGGAGCTGAGTATCCTGGAGCCAACAAAGCCATTATAAATGCAGTTGAAAAAGGAGTCTTGATAGCCAATTATTTCGGTCATGGAGGCGAAGATGGTTTGGCAGCAGAAAAATTATTAACCGTACAAGATGTGGGATCTTGGAATAATTTTAATACACTCCCTCTTATTATGATCATTTCTTGTGAATTTGCACGTTTTGACAATCCCTCAAGACCCAATACAGCCGGAGAGTTAGTGATGAGAAATCCTCAAGGTGCTGGCGCACACCATATTGCTACTGCAAGAGCTGTCTATATTAATGTAGGCAATGATTTAAACCAGGGGTTAATTCCTCATTTATTGGAATATAACGGCATCAGTAATAGCATTTCTGAAAACTTAAGGATTTCAAAAAATAATGATACGAACAGTAAACAACGTTATTTTGTTTTTTCATTTGGTGATGCCGCTATGAAATTAGCCGTTCCCAAACCGGATATTAAGATTACACATATGAACGGAAAACCTATAACACAGCCATTGGATACTATTAAGGCATTATCACACATAACTTTTGATGGTGTTATCACCAATACTAATGGTACTATTGATACAAATTTTAACGGCATTCTCTCTACTACTATCTACGATAAGCCCGTTGATAAAGAGACATTAGATAATGATGGGGTTGCAGGTGTAATGGTATTTGACACACAAGAAAGCAAAATTTTTAAAGGCAGTGCCACTGTAACCAATGGGCAATTTACTTTTGATTTTGTAGCACCAAAAGATATTAGAATTGCTTATGGAAAAGGAAAACTAAGCTTTTATGCAGATAATAATACTATCGATAAAGCAGGTTACAATTTAGATGTTACAATAGGCGGAATCAATGAAAATGCACCTGAAGACAATCAAGGTCCCACCATCCAACTATATATGAATGACAAATCGTTTATAGATGGAGGAACTACCAATCAATCGCCACTTTTCTTAGCCTTTTTTGAAGATGAAAACGGCATTAACACATCCTTATCAACAGTAGATCATGATATTGTTGCCATTTTAGATGAGGATCAACAAAATCCCATAATCCTTAATGATTATTACACAACTGAATTAAATAATTATAAAAAAGGAAATTTGGAATACCGTCTTAGAAATCTTGAAGTAGGCACACATACGATACATTTAAAAGCCTACGACACCTACAACAATCCGTCAGAAGCAAGCTTACAATTTGTGGTTTTAGATGATAGTGAATTGGTACTTGAACACGTACTAAATTATCCGAATCCTTTTATAAACCATACTGAATTTTGGTTTAATCACAACAGACCGAATGAACCACTTGAAGTACAAATACAAATTTATACTGTATCCGGAAAACTTGTAAAAACATTGAACCAATTAGTTCAAAATACAGGAAGTCTTTCAAGAGATATCCATTGGAATGGTTTGGATGATTTCGGACAAAAAATTGGGAAAGGTGTTTATGTGTATAAATTGAGTGTCAATGCTACTCAATCTGACTTAAAAGCAGAAAAATATGAAAAATTAGTCATACTTCAATAATTTTATAGATATTTGTCGTTATGTCTGTTTACAATGAGAACTGATAAACCTAAATAAATTAACACATTAAAATCATGCGATATAAGATTATAGTACTACTAACTGCACTATTATTGGTTACACCAAAAATAGTCGCGCAAGATGAGGTAAACGCAATTACAACGGCTGCCCCATTTTTATTAATCACTCCCGATGGAAGATCTGGTGGAATGGGTGATATAGGTGTTGCAACTTCCCCTGATTTTAACTCACAACACCATAATCCGTCTAAAGCTGCTTTTAATGATATGGAATTTTCTATTGGAGTTAATTTTACTCCTTGGATGAGTCAATTAGTAAATGACGTTTACTTAGGAGGAATTGCTGTTACTAATAAATTGAACGAGCGAAGTGCTTGGGCCGCAAGTTTTAAATATTTTACACTAGGTGAAATACAGCTAACAGACGATAATGGCGATCCACTAACCAAGGAAAAACCAAATGAATTAGCTGTCGATGGAACCTATGCCTTAAAACTAAGTGAGTCTTTTAGTTTAGGAGTAACTTTACGATATATTCGTTCCGATTTTACACTTAGAGTTCAAAACTCTGATATTCAAACTGTAAATGCTTTTGGTGTGGACGTTTCAGGTTATTTTGAATCTGCCGAAGCCAATTTCGGGGATTTCAATGGTATAATGCGAGGTGGTTTTAATATTTCAAATATTGGTCCTAAAGTTGCTTATGTACCTGGTGGTAGAGAAAACTTTATTCCAACCAATATGAAACTAGGTGCCGGATTTGATTTTATTCTCGACGATTATAACAAGGTAGCTCTAACACTAGAAACTACAAAACTCCTAGTGCCAACTCCACCTAGTGATGTTGATAATTCCATTGGGTTTTTTGAAGGGATGATGAGCTCTTTTGGTGATGCACCAGGTGGTTTTAGCGAAGAAATGAAAGAATTTACATGGGCGGCAGGTACAGAATATATGTACAGTGATGCTTTTGCATTAAGAGCAGGGTTTTTTCATGAAAGCGACATAAAAGGAGCCCGTCAATTTTTTACCGTTGGAGCAGGTTTTAAATTTAGAGCAGCTAGTATTGACTTTTCTTATTTATTCAACGCATCAGACATCAATAATCCATTAGAAAATACTTTACGTTTTTCATTAGGTTTCAATTTAGGTGAATCTTTTGATTATTATTAATTTTTAATTGTAGCTATTGAAAGAATTTAATAAACAAACTTCCTTTACAATATTCGAGTCCTTGTCAGAATTAGAAGACGACAACAATGCTTTAATGCAACAAGCAAAAAAAGCTATCAGTAAAGCGTATGCACCTTATTCTCATTTTCAGGTAGGTGCGGCTGTGTTATTAGCAAATGGGAAAGTTGTAATTGGAAACAATCAAGAAAATGCAGCTTATCCTTCTGGTATGTGTGCCGAACGAGTTGCTGTTTGGAGCGCTGCTTCACGCTATCCAAATGTCGTTATTAAAAAAATTGCCATTGCAGTTAAATCAAAACACAGAGAAATAGATCGACCGGTAGCTCCTTGTGGCGCTTGCAGACAAAGCCTTTTAGAATACGAAATCAAGCAAAAGGAAGCTATTGAAGTGTTTTTTATGGGTGAAATTGGAAAAGTTATAAAAGCAAATTCTCTTCAAGATTTATTGCCCTTTTCATTTGATCAGTCTTTTTTGTAACTCAAACAATAATCATTCTCCCTTTAAACTCACACAGAACCCACAGATTTCACGGAAAACACGCTCGGTAAAATCTGTGGGTTTTACGTGCTATAATCAATCGTTTTTGCTATTTTGATAAATTTTCTTGGTTGTTATTTAAAAATATGTACTTTCGTACTTTTAAATCAAAAAACTATGCCCATCAATACAGTAATTACAGGTACAGGAAGTTATATTCCAAACGTTGTAAAAAAGAACTCCGATTTTTTGGATAATGAATTTCTCAATGCCGATGGAACGCCGTTTGAATATGACAACGAAACAATCATTGAAAAGTTTAAAGCCATTACCGGTATTGAAGAAAGACGCTATGCAAAAGACGATATGACTTCATCTGATTTAGCTTATTTTGCTGCTGTAGCGGCAATAGAGGATGCAGGTGTTGATAAAGAAAAAATTGACTACATCATTTTGGCTCATAATTTTGGAGATGTAAGAAGCACAAGTATTCAAACTGATATTCTACCTAGTTTAGCTTCACGTGTTAAACACAGGTTAGAAATAAAAAATCCGAGTTGTGTAGCTTATGACATTTTGTTTGGTTGCCCAGGATGGATCGAAGGCGTTGTACAGGCACACGCATTTATTAAGGCAGGAATTGCGAAAAAAATATTAGTTATTGGTTCAGAAACCCTATCTAGAGTGGTAGATGCTCATGATAGAGATTCTATGATTTATTCAGATGGAGCCGGAGCCACAATTATCGAGGCAAAGGAAGAAAAAATAAGAAGAGGAGTACTTAGTACGGCTTCCCGAACCGATACTTATGAAGAAGCCTATTTCCTATATTTTGATAAATCATTTGATAAAGCAGAGAATCCGGAAGTAAAATATATTAAAATGCACGGTCGAAAGATCTATGAGTATGGGTTAAATAATGTACCAACAGCCATGAAAGAAGCCCTAGATAAGACAACAGTGGATATTCATAATCTAAAAAAAGTTTTCATTCATCAAGCAAATGAAAAAATGGATGAAGCCATTATAAAACGTTTCTTTAGACAATATAATGTTCCTGCACCAGATAAAGTAATGCCAATGAGTATCCATACTTTAGGAAACAGTTCTGTTGCTACAGTACCGACATTATATGACCTCGTTCTTAAAAATCAACTACCCGATCAAAAAGTAGCAAAAAACGATGTGATACTATTTGCTGCTGTTGGCGCCGGAATGAATATCAATGCTATTGTCTATAAGTTATAGTTTCCTACTATTTGAAAAAAAAATCAATAAAAAAACCGATTTGATATATATCAAATCGGTTTTTTTATTGATTTTTTTTTCAAATAGTAGGAAACTATAACTTATAGACAATAGCATTGATATTCATTCCGGCGCCAACAGCAGCAAATAGTATCACATCGTTTTTTGCTACTTTTTGATCGGGTAGTTGATTTTTAAGAACGAGGTCATATAATGTCGGTACTGTAGCAACAGAACTGTTTCCTAAAGTATGGATACTCATTGGCATTACTTTATCTGGTGCAGGAACATTATATTGTCTAAAGAAACGTTTTATAATGGCTTCATCCATTTTTTCATTTGCTTGATGAATGAAAACTTTTTTTAGATTATGAATATCCACTGTTGTCTTATCTAGGGCTTCTTTCATGGCTGTTGGTACATTATTTAACCCATACTCATAGATCTTTCGACCGTGCATTTTAATATATTTTACTTCCGGATTCTCTGCTTTATCAAATGATTTATCAAAATATAGGAAATAGGCTTCTTCATAAGTATCGGTTCGGGAAGCCGTACTAAGTACTCCTCTTCTTATTTTTTCTTCCTTTGCCTCGATAATTGTGGCTCCGGCTCCATCTGAATAAATCATAGAATCTCTATCATGAGCATCTACCACTCTAGATAGGGTTTCTGAACCAATAACTAATATTTTTTTCGCAATTCCTGCCTTAATAAATGCGTGTGCCTGTACAACGCCTTCGATCCATCCTGGGCAACCAAACAAAATGTCATAAGCTACACAACTCGGATTTTTTATTTCTAACCTGTGTTTAACACGTGAAGCTAAACTAGGTAGAATATCAGTTTGAATACTTGTGCTTCTTACATCTCCAAAATTATGAGCCAAAATGATGTAGTCAATTTTTTCTTTATCAACACCTGCATCCTCTATTGCCGCTACAGCAGCAAAATAAGCTAAATCAGATGAAGTCATATCGTCTTTTGCATAGCGTCTTTCTTCAATACCGGTAATGGCTTTAAACTTTTCAATGATTGTTTCGTTGTCATATTCAAACGGCGTTCCATCGGCATTGAGAAATTCATTATCCAAAAAATCGGAGTTCTTTTTTACAACGTTTGGAATATAACTTCCTGTACCTGTAATTACTGTATTGATGGGCATAGTTTTTTGATTTAAAAGTACGAAAGTACATATTTTTAAATAACAACCAAGAAAATTTATCAAAATAGCAAAAACGATTGATTATAGCACGTAAAACCCACAGATTTTACCGAGCGTGTTTTCCGTGAAATCTGTGGGTTCTGTGTGAGTTTAAAGGGAGAATGATTATTGTTTGAGTTACAAAAAAGACTGATCAAATGAAAAGGGCAATAAATCTTGAAGAGAATTTGCTTTTATAACTTTTCCAATTTCACCCATAAAAAACACTTCAATAGCTTCCTTTTGCTTGATTTCGTATTCTAAAAGGCTTTGTCTGCAAGCGCCACAAGGAGCTACCGGTCGATCTATTTCTCTGTGTTTTGATTTAACTGCAATGGCAATTTTTTTAATAACGACATTTGGATAGCGTGAAGCAGCGCTCCAAACAGCAACTCGTTCGGCACACATACCAGAAGGATAAGCTGCATTTTCTTGATTGTTTCCAATTACAACTTTCCCATTTGCTAATAACACAGCCGCACCTACCTGAAAATGAGAATAAGGTGCATACGCTTTACTGATAGCTTTTTTTGCTTGTTGCATTAAAGCATTGTTGTCGTCTTCTAATTCTGACAAGGACTCGAATATTGTAAAGGAAGTTTGTTTATTAAATTCTTTCAATAGCTACAATTAAAAATTAATAATAATCAAAAGATTCACCTAAATTGAAACCTAATGAAAAACGTAAAGTATTTTCTAATGGATTATTGATGTCTGATGCGTTGAATAAATAAGAAAAGTCAATACTAGCTGCTCTAAATTTAAAACCTGCTCCAACGGTAAAAAATTGACGGGCTCCTTTTATGTCGCTTTCATGAAAAAACCCTGCTCTTAATGCAAAAGCATCACTGTACATATATTCTGTACCTGCCGCCCATGTAAATTCTTTCATTTCTTCGCTAAAACCACCTGGTGCATCACCAAAAGAGCTCATCATCCCTTCAAAAAACCCAATGGAATTATCAACATCACTAGGTGGAGTTGGCACTAGGAGTTTTGTAGTTTCTAGTGTTAGAGCTACCTTGTTATAATCGTCGAGAATAAAATCAAATCCGGCACCTAGTTTCATATTGGTTGGAATAAAGTTTTCTCTACCACCAGGTACATAAGCAACTTTAGGACCAATATTTGAAATATTAAAACCACCTCGCATTATACCATTGAAATCCCCGAAATTGGCTTCGGCAGATTCAAAATAACCTGAAACGTCCACACCAAAAGCATTTACAGTTTGAATATCAGAGTTTTGAACTCTAAGTGTAAAATCGGAACGAATATATCGTAAAGTTACTCCTAAACTAAAAGACTCACTTAGTTTTAAGGCATAGGTTCCATCGACAGCTAATTCATTTGGTTTTTCCTTGGTTAGTGGATCGCCATTATCGTCTGTTAGCTGTATTTCACCTAGTGTAAAATATTTAAAACTTGCGGCCCAAGCACTTCGCTCGTTCAATTTATTAGTAACAGCAATTCCTCCTAAGTAAACGTCATTTACTAATTGACTCATCCAAGGAGTAAAATTAACTCCAATAGAAAATTCCATATCATTAAAAGCAGCTTTAGACGGATTATGGTGTTGTGAGTTAAAATCAGGGGAAGTTGCAACACCTATATCACCCATTCCACCAGATCTTCCATCGGGAGTGATTAATAAAAATGGGGCAGCCGTTGTAATTGCGTTTACCTCATCTTGCGCGACTATTTTTGGTGTAACCAATAATAGTGCAGTTAGTAGTACTATAATCTTATATCGCATGATTTTAATGTGTTAATTTATTTAGGTTTATCAGTTCTCATTGTAAACAGACATAACGACAAATATCTATAAAATTATTGAAGTATGACTAATTTTTCATATTTTTCTGCTTTTAAGTCAGATTGAGTAGCATTGACACTCAATTTATACACATAAACACCTTTCCCAATTTTTTGTCCGAAATCATCCAAACCATTCCAATGGATATCTCTTGAAAGACTTCCTGTATTTTGAACTAATTGGTTCAATGTTTTTACAAGTTTTCCGGATACAGTATAAATTTGTATTTGTACTTCAAGTGGTTCATTCGGTCTGTTGTGATTAAACCAAAATTCAGTATGGTTTATAAAAGGATTCGGATAATTTAGTACGTGTTCAAGTACCAATTCACTATCATCTAAAACCACAAATTGTAAGCTTGCTTCTGACGGATTGTTGTAGGTGTCGTAGGCTTTTAAATGTATCGTATGTGTGCCTACTTCAAGATTTCTAAGACGGTATTCCAAATTTCCTTTTTTATAATTATTTAATTCAGTTGTGTAATAATCATTAAGGATTATGGGATTTTGTTGATCCTCATCTAAAATGGCAACAATATCATGATCTACTGTTGATAAGGATGTGTTAATGCCGTTTTCATCTTCAAAAAAGGCTAAGAAAAGTGGCGATTGATTGGTAGTTCCTCCATCTATAAACGATTTGTCATTCATATATAGTTGGATGGTGGGACCTTGATTGTCTTCAGGTGCATTTTCATTGATTCCGCCTATTGTAACATCTAAATTGTAACCTGCTTTATCGATAGTATTATTATCTGCATAAAAGCTTAGTTTTCCTTTTCCATAAGCAATTCTAATATCTTTTGGTGCTACAAAATCAAAAGTAAATTGCCCATTGGTTACAGTGGCACTGCCTTTAAAAATTTTGCTTTCTTGTGTGTCAAATACCATTACACCTGCAACCCCATCATTATCTAATGTCTCTTTATCAACGGGCTTATCGTAGATAGTAGTAGAGAGAATGCCGTTAAAATTTGTATCAATAGTACCATTAGTATTGGTGATAACACCATCAAAAGTTATGTGTGATAATGCCTTAATAGTATCCAATGGCTGTGTTATAGGTTTTCCGTTCATATGTGTAATCTTAATATCCGGTTTGGGAACGGCTAATTTCATAGCGGCATCACCAAATGAAAAAACAAAATAACGTTGTTTACTGTTCGTATCATTATTTTTTGAAATCCTTAAGTTTTCAGAAATGCTATTACTGATGCCGTTATATTCCAATAAATGAGGAATTAACCCCTGGTTTAAATCATTGCCTACATTAATATAGACAGCTCTTGCAGTAGCAATATGGTGTGCGCCAGCACCTTGAGGATTTCTCATCACTAACTCTCCGGCTGTATTGGGTCTTGAGGGATTGTCAAAACGTGCAAATTCACAAGAAATGATCATAATAAGAGGGAGTGTATTAAAATTATTCCAAGATCCCACATCTTGTACGGTTAATAATTTTTCTGCTGCCAAACCATCTTCGCCTCCATGACCGAAATAATTGGCTATCAAGACTCCTTTTTCAACTGCATTTATAATGGCTTTGTTGGCTCCAGGATACTCAGCTCCACCGGAAGATATTATTTGAGGATAGGCATCTGCATAAATCTTTTTTATATTAAAAACAGGCTTGTTTAGCTTTATTTTATCTGCAAGAGCTTCTTCGCTATTTTGTAAAGAAATGTCTGAAACTCTATCCGCATCATCAGCAATCATGGCTATTTGATTGCGCCAATCACCAAGAGAAACTTCTTTGTAATAGTTAAGTATTTTTTTAACGACATCTTTTGCCTCAGAGATGGTTCTTACAGGAATTCTACTGATACCTATATCTTGTGTTTGTGTAGAATTATTGTCTAAATCCCCTTCATCTAAATCACTTACGATTGCAAAATAATCATCGGTTACAAATGAATCCGTGACGCTATAGCTAACATATGATTGAAATGCCGGAACAATGTTTTCATTTTTTTCATAGATTTCTTTAAAATCATAAGAAGCATCGCCGAACATTGTTACGTATTGTAAATGTGGGGTAGAATTATCATACAAAAATTTAACAAAATCACGTATGGCTGTTATGTCTTTAGCACCCGAACCAAATTCATTATAAATTTGATACAGCGGTACCACTTCGACATTAAGATTGCTATTCTCTCTGTGATACTGTGCTAAAATTTCTGCTTCACTTTTTAAAAAATCTTTAGTAATAATTACATAATCAACATCCTGTAATGCGTGTAGATTCTGATTGCTAATATGGGGTTTACTAATAGATTGAGGTGTGTAAAAGTTTTGTTGATTTACAACGATATATTCATGCAAACTACCTCCTTGAACAGTAAATGCAAAATCATTTCCACTACTTTGATTGCTTATTCTTTTTGGGTTAATAGGGTCAGTTACATTCCATAAGTTATAAATATTTGAAGCATTTTGTAGGTGAAAAGAAATGGGAATAGCATTGTTAATCATCTCAAAATTTCGAAAAGAAAATTGTTTATCACCAACACTTAGATTTTTTTTTCCAATAATTTCAATATAGTCAAGATAGGCTTTTGCAGAAGCATCGCCATTATTATTGTAGGTCAATTTAATCTCAATATTTTCATTATTAGAATTATAATCACTGACACCATCATTTTCACGAGCCCAAATATATTTGGAGGTTGCCCCGAAAACTATGTTGTAAAGACTTTGACTTCCTAAACTCACGTTCATAGTTGTACTATATCCGGATGAAGTAACTGCTCTGGTTTTTATCGTAACAGGGGAAGAGGTGTCTATGTTTTTAAAACTCATGGATATGGTTTGTTCATTTTGAATTTCAAATGCTTCTCCTAACCATTGTTGTCCCATTTGAAATAGATTTTTTCGGTCTATTTCATGCACAATATAATCGTCATAGTTGCTCAGTTCTAATTGAGGTGCTGAATTGTTAGCTTGGGCATCTATGATGCGTTTGCCGGATTGATTTTTAATATGAACAAAATAATAGGCTTTGTCGGTATATATATTTTTTACATGTTCTATAGATTCAATAGTTTCGGTATGTCTCCAGCTTTCAGGACCTCTAGCATAAAAAAGTATATAGTCATTTGAGTCAAAACTTCCATCAGCTTCACCTTCAACATATATGGCATTTTCTTGTAAATCATCATATCTAAAATCGCCAATTCTATAGGGTAATAAATGTCCGCCATTACCATAAATACTCAAAAATTTTGGATTTATATTGTTGACATTTACTCCTAAATCCTTGAGAAATGAATGATCGATTTTAAAAACCCCTGTCGTGTCAACACTAAATTTATACCAATCTCCTGAGGCTAATACTGAATTTGAAGCATAGGTGCTTTTAGTTTGTGATAATTTTGTCACTAATTGATAATGTACTTCAAAAGATAGAATTTTTTTAATTTGATTGCCATTTCTAATCATTGGTGTAATGCTAATATATGCATGTGAAATGTCTCTTGTAGAGATTACTTGCATTTGTGCTTGAACCTCTGAAGGGATATTAGCATAAGAAATGTCGTACAATTCTTTTCGGGAAATTTCTTCATACACAATATTTTTTATTTCAAATTTGGATATTTTTGCATGATTTGAAACTTGCCATTTTTTACGAAATTCGGGAAGTTTGGAATTCACATCTATAGAATTGTTTTTTACCATTGGCAGGTGCCACGTTTCATCTTGGTCAATATGAAACACCTGTTGTGGCAACCATTCTAATTCAATCTTTTCAACTAAAAAGTCTTGAGAACTTATAAGTAAGGAATATAAGATTGCGAATAGAAAAAAAAACTTTTTCATATATTTTAAATTTAAATTTTTAGTGACAACATGCATTGTCTGTCTGCCGGCAAGGTAGATTCACTATTAATTATTTCCTTATGTGTCACGGTTTTATATGCCCGTTTTATATGTTTAAAAACTCATATTTGTTTTTAAATAAATTCTTTGTTCACAAAAGAAAGTCTGTAAAAACATTAAACACAATGGTTAAAATAAAAAATTTGGTCGTAGATTTTAGTACTACTTACATCTCATAACGTTTGATTGTTCTAGATAGTATATCCTAATAAAAAAGTGTTTTTTTTAAATGATTATATTTAGAATTAACGCGATATTGCTTTACTGATAATAAGAATATATTTTGTAGCATACGAGTTGATGATTTGTGCGTTTATTTGAATTGGAAACAAAACATATTTGGAATATAATAAAATGTCTTTTTAAGCGTTATTCAGTCTGAATAAGACGTAGCGCTAAAATTTTTACATTTTCTTGTATAAAAAGATAATTATCGTAAATTGCGCAACTCAAAATACCTAATATGGTTATCATGAAATTATTAAAACTGACTGTATTTACAGTAGCCCTCATCACTTTAATAAGCTGTGGTAAAACTGGAAATACTTCACTTACCGGATGGACAGATAGAGATAAAGCAGCAGCAGGTTTTTCAACCCCACAAAAATTCAAAAACCAAAAAACTCCAGCAGGAATGGTTCTTGTAGAAGGTGGAACGTTTACGATGGGTCATGTTCAAGATGATGTAATATTTGATTGGAATACAACTCCCGTAAAACAACAAGTACGTTCCTTTTACATGGACGAGGCTGAGGTTACAAACCAAGAATATATTTTTTATTTAGAATGGACAGAAAGAGTTTTCCCTCCGCATAATGAAAATTATAAGCATATCTTTAGTTCTACTCTTCCCGATACATTGGTGTGGAGGGATCGTTTAGGATCAAATGAATTCTTGACAGAAACGTACCTAAGACATCCTGCGTATGCAAATTATCCGGTAGTAGGAGTAAGTTGGGTTCAAGCAACTGAATATTGCAAATGGCGTGGTGATCGAGTTAATGAAAAGATATTAATGGATAGAGGTATTTTAAAAAATCTCTTTGTATTAGATTCGTTAAGTATCGAAGGTAGAGATCATTTTGTAACGGACACGTATCTATTAAATCCAAGGTATATGTTTGATGGTGATTCAAGTATATTCAACAAAGGCCTCCCTGAAAAGAGAGTACGAAAAAGAGGTGAACCAAGAGCGAGAAGAGGGCAGTTTAGTGGAAGGCATGTAAAAACATCAGATGGCATATTTTTACCTAAATTCCGATTACCTACTGAAAGCGAATGGGAATTTGCTGCAAAATCACTTTCGGAGAACAGAACATATAATGAATTAAGAGGGCGTAAAAAATATCCATGGAACGGACGTTATACAAGGAACAAAGAAAAAAAGTATCGAGGTGATCAATTAGCTAATTTCAAATTAGGAAAAGGTGATTATAGTGGTTTAGCAGGATGGAGTAATGATGGCGCAGATATCACAATACAAGTAAGATCCTATCCGCCAAATGCATATGGCCTATATGATATGGCAGGTAATGTGGCAGAATGGGTAGCTGACGTTTATCGTCCTATAATTGATACAGAAGCAAATGATTTCAATTACTATCGTGGCAATGTGTTTTCAAAACCAAAAATTAATCGAGAGGGAAGAGTTGTCATAGCTGATTATACAACTGTAGATTATGACACCTTAGATAACGGAAGAATTATACCAGCTGATAGACCAGGAAATATTATTTATGTTCCTATTACAAAAAGGGACGCTTTTATGCGTAATAATTATGAGAAATCATATAATGTAGATTACAAAGATGGTGATATAGCATCTACTAGAGAATTTGAAAAAGATGAAGAAGATCTTGATGTATCACCAAGAATGTATAATCATCCGGTGATTCCAAAAATCTTAGGTGAAGGAGGAATGCGAAGACAAATATATGACGACAAAATACGCCGAACACTGGTGAGTGATAAAACACGTGTATATAAAGGTGGGTCTTGGAATGATAGGGAATATTGGTTGGATCCGGCTCAAAGACGCTATTTACCACAATATTCAGCAACAAGTTATATTGGATTTAGGTGTGCCATGGATCGCGTAGGACCCATGCGAGTTGATAAGAGAAGCGCCTATCCTAAAAATAAAAAATAAATAAAACCGATTCATAAATTCAAACCTCATATTCGAAAGAAAATGAGGTTTTTTTGTATCTTTCATCCGTGAAAATTAGAGAAATATATCAAAAGTATTCACAGACCTACAAAGTTTCAACGGACACGCGTACTGTTGAAAAAGGAAGTATTTTTTTTGCATTAAAAGGCGAGAATTTTAACGCCAATAAATTTGCAGGAAAAGCATTAGAAAATGGGGCAAATTATGTAGTTATTGATGAGAAACAGTTTTATGAAAATGACAATAGATATATTCTAGTAGAAGATTCCTTGCAAACACTTCAATATCTTGCAAAATATCATAGACAAGAATTAGGGATTCCAATTATTGCTTTAACAGGAAGTAATGGAAAGAC
>JAUVOS010000262.1 GCA_030599055.1 Lutibacter sp. | reverse complement strand
CCTCCTGTAATACCATCTATATCTAGAATTTCTCCTGCAAAATACAGATTTTTGACTAGTTTACTTTGCATAGTTTTAAAATCAACACTATCTAGACTGATACCACCACAAGTTACAAACTCGTCTTTGAAGGTTGTTTTACCTTTAGCAGCATACGTATCATTTGTTAAAATTTCCACTATTTTATATATTTCTTTTTTACCAATCTCACCCCATTTTTTTGTAGAAATAAAACCACTCTTTTCTATCAAGTGCAACCATAAACGTTCCGGTAAATGATACGGTCGTACATTCGTCAATTTCTTATTTGAGTTTAATGTGGCTATCGATCTTAATTCACTTAAAACAAGATCATTATTTTTTTCGTTTACCCAATTTACTTGTACTTTAAAATCATAATTTAAATCATTAAGAACACGCGCCCCAAAAGAAGATAGTTTTAAAATAGCAGGTCCGCTCATTCCCCAATGTGTAATTAATAATGCACCATCGGATTTAAGTTTTGTGCCTTGAATACTAAGCATACTGTTTTCGATGACGATACCCATTAATTTTGTAACGGATTCATTGGGCATGTTGAAAGTAAATAAAGAAGGTACTGGTTTCTCAATTTTGTGACCTAAGTTAGCGAACCACTCTAAACCTTTTATTCTTGGGATACCTCCTATTGCTACAATAACTTTATCAAAAAGTTTTGGTTTCATTTTATCAGATATAAAATGTAAAGTTAGTGCATCATTCTTTGGTCTTATTGTTTGAATACCCATTCCAAGTTCAATAACAATTCCCAAACGCTTCGTTTCATTTAGAAATACATCAATAATACTTTGTGAGTTTTGAGATTCAGGAAACACACAATTATCATCTTGAATCACTAACGGAACACCGCGAGACTCAAACCATTGCATTGTGTCTTTTGTATTAAATGTATAAAATGCTCTTTGAAGGGCTCTACTTCCTCTTGGATAGGCTTTGGAGAGTTCTTTGATATCTGTACATCCGTTGGTGACATTACATCTACCACCACCTGATATTTTTACTTTAGATAGAATTTTTTGTGATTTCTCATAAATCACAACCTGTGCTTCAGGAAAATTTTCTTTTGCTGCTATTGCTGAAAAAAAGCCTGCTGCTCCTCCTCCAATTATTGCTATTTTCATGTGTCTTTCTTTGTTTTTGGTGACACATGTTGTTTGCTATCAGTCATTACAGCGTTCTTAAGTCTTTTACTGGTCAACAAATTTAATGCCTATATTCTTTAGTCAAATCAAAAATATGCTCTAAAATACGTTCTTCAACAGCATCAAATTTCAAATTTCTACGAGACATTACAACCTGAGCAACTTCTTTCACTTTTTTCATTTGAAAGGTTGAAAAACCAGCTTTTCCGCCCCAACTAAAAGAAGGAATAAAATTACGTGGAAAACCTTCTCCAAAAATATTGGCTGAAACACCAACGACCGTTCCTGTATTAAACATCGTATTGATACCACATTTTGAATGATCGCCCATCATCAAACCACAAAATTGTAATCCTGTTTTGGTAAAACCCTCGGTTTCGTAACTCCAAATACGTACTTCGGCATAATTATTTTTAAGATTGGAATTATTGGTATCTGCACCCAAATTACACCACTCGCCTATTACAGAATTTCCTAAAAAACCATCATGCCCTTTATTTGAATTAGCAAATAAAACTACATTGTTGAGTTCTCCTCCCACTTTGCAATTGGGACCGATTGTTGTGGCTCCATATATTTTCGCACCCATTTTTACAATAGAATTATTGCATAAGGCAAAGCCACCTCGTATCGTGCTTCCTTCGAATATTTTTGCATTTTTACCAATGTAAATTGGGCCATCGGTTGCATTTAGCGAACAGAAATCTAATTCCGCAGATTCCTCAATAAATATATTTTTAGGATTCTTTGCAAAAACTGAATCAGGAATAGCTGCAGATTTTCGACCTTCTGTAATCAATTTAAAATCAGCTTCTAAAGCCTTGTCATTTAAAGCAAATATATCCCACGTATTTTTGATTTGTAAAAGCGTATCGGTATATTCTATTTTGTCATATTGTTGTTGTTTTACTTCCTCTTGCCTATCTGATGTATGAACAGCAACAACATCTCCTTGATAATAAACAGCTTGATCGTCTTTTAAATTTTTTACGATTTCAACCAATGCTTTTGTTGGTAAATAAGATGCATTTATCAAGATGTCATCCACTTTGTTAATCAAAGGGAATTTTTCTTGTAAATAGCTTTTTGTTAATGTCGATGTTTTATCTTGTAACATCTTTTCCCATTTTTCACGAATTGTCAGGATTCCAATACGTATATCAGCAACAGGTCGTGTGTAGGTAAAGGGAAGTAGATTGTTTCGGGATGTTCCGTCGAATAGGATGTAGTTCATCTTTTAGTTGAAAGTTAAAAGTTTATAAAGTTAAAAGTTGAGATGTTTTCTGCAACATCTGCTGTTTATTGAGACCTTGCATGCAACGTCTTTACTTTAATTATATAGATTGTTCAATTGCTTTTTCAATGCTAATTATATTCATGCTTTCCTGATCTTTTATAAAGGTTTCACCAGTAATTTGCTCGTATAATTCAATATATCTTT
>JAUVOS010000043.1 GCA_030599055.1 Lutibacter sp. | reverse complement strand
TTAACAAACTATCCGTTAAAAACCAGTGGTTATTAATAAAAATTTCTTGCGCTGGAATACGATAACTTCCACTGTCAAAACTAGTGAGGATATACTTTTTATAAAGTCTCTTTTTAAGTGTATCGACGGGCAAAGTATGTATAATTTCGATCTTTCCTAAACTATCTAGTTGTAGTTTTGGGAATTGTACATTTTCAGTATTTTCTGTTGAAATTTCGTATTGAATTTGCTCCCCGATACGGATATATGTCGTATCAACCTGTAATGTAACTTGAGAAAAAACAGATAGACTAAAGAGCACGAACACTAAAGTCCACAACCGAGGCATACAAGTATTTGGTAGCATTTTTATTAAAGCACTTATCTTATCAATTTGTATGTTTTCTTTTTTATTCATTCTATTTTCAACCTACACCAAAATCCTCTTTTGTGAGGGATTTAGGGGGCTTTTATCTGTGTTTAAAATACCCTAATAATTGTTTTACATAATCTTGATCGGTACGAGTCGTAATAATTCCCGATCCACTTTTAGCAAAAACCGTTTTAAAGTAATCTACATTTTTCAGAAAAAAGGCTTTATAATTCCTTCTCACTTTTTTAGATGCCGTATTTACATAATGTGTTTTACCTGTTTCGGCATCCCAAACAGGAACTAAACCTAAATTTGGAATTTCCATTTCTCTTTTATCATAGATATGAATCCCTGTTAAATCGTGTTTTTTGCCCACTATTTTTAATGCTTTTTCATAATCACTATCCATAAAATCAGAAAGTATAAAAACAATGGCTTTTTTCTTTGTAACACCTGATAAGAACTCTAATGCATTGGTGATATTTGTCTTTTTGCTCTTTGGATGAAATTCTATTAATTCCCTAATAATTCGCAACACATGACTACGTCCTTTTTTGGGTGGGATATATAATTCTATTTCATCAGAAAACAGCAACAAGCCTACCTTATCATTGTTCTGAATTGCAGAAAAAGCTAAGGTTGCTGCAATTTCTGTAAGTGTATCCTTTTTACATTGGTTTTGGGTTCCAAAGGATTCTGATCCGCTGACATCGACCATCAAAAGCATGGTTAATTCACGCTCTTCTTCAAATACCTTAACAAAAGGTTCGTTATAGCGTGCGGTGACATTCCAATCTATATTTCGAATATCATCTCCATATTGATACTGGCGTACTTCTGAAAAAGTCATGCCGCGCCCTTTAAAAGAACTGTGGTATTCTCCACTAAAGATATGATCAGACAACCGGCGGGTTTTGATCTCTATCTTACGTACTTTTTTTAGTATATCGGATGTATTCAAAATAGTTTAAGGTTTAAAGTTTAAAGTTTAAAGTTGTTCGTTATCCAACTCGAAACCTTAAACAAAGAACTCGGAACAGAAATGCCTTGCATTTCTAAGGCACTTCCACTTCATTAATAATCTTATGAATAATATCTTCAGAAGTCATGTTTTCGGCTTCAGCCTCGTAGGTGATTCCGATACGGTGACGTAAAACATCCATTACTATGGCACGAACATCTTCAGGAACTACATAACCGCGACGTTTTATAAATGCGTAACATTTTGCTGCAATTGCTAGGTTAATACTTCCTCTTGGAGAAGCCCCAAAACTGATTAAGTCTTTAAGTTCCGGTAAATTATATTTTTCCGGATTACGAGTTGCAAAAACAATATCTAATATATATTTTTCGATTTTCTCATCCATATATACTTCACGAACTGCTTCACGAGCGTTTTTAATTTGCTGCAAACCTACTACTGAATTCACTTTTTCGAACGCGCCTTTCATATTTTGACGCATAATTAGTTGTTCGTCATTCATACTCGGATAGTCTATTACAACTTTTAGCATAAAACGATCTACTTGTGCTTCGGGTAATGGGTAAGTTCCTTCTTGCTCAATTGGATTTTGAGTAGCCATTACCAAAAAAGGCTCATCTAATTTAAAAGTAGTATCTCCAATGGTAATTTGTCGCTCTTGCATGGCTTCCAAAAGTGCTGATTGTACTTTGGCGGGCGCACGATTAATTTCATCAGCTAACACAAAATTGGCGAAAACAGGTCCTTTTTTAATGCTAAAATCATTTTCTTTAATGTTGTAAATCATCGTTCCAATTACATCTGCTGGCAAAAGGTCAGGTGTAAATTGCACACGACTAAAATCTGCATCAACAGCTTGCGATAAAGTGCTAATTGCAAGGGTTTTTGCAAGACCCGGGACCCCTTCCAATAGAATATGTCCGTTTCCCAACAATCCGATTAGCAAGCGTTCAATCATATTTTTTTGTCCGACAATTACTTTATTAATTTCCAAAAATAAAATATCGATAAATGCACTTTCAGAAGCTATTCTTTCATTTAATGCTTTGATATCTACATTTTCATTTGTGTTTTCCATCCTAATAGATTTAAAATTATGTTTTTTTAAGGCATCGCAAATTGCGAAAATGGTAGTAAAAGGAGTGTTAAAAAGGGGTTAAAAATAGAAACCATTAGTTTGTTGAACTCCTGAAGCTCCTTTTATACACAGCAGATTTTGAATATATGCTTCTAGAAATAAGGAATAAAAGGCGAGAAACAAGAAACAATAATGAAATTTTGCTTATCAAAATATTTTTATATTTAATCTAGCTTTAAAAAAAAATACAATTGTTTGGTAGATTCATAAAAAACCATTTATATTTGCAACCGCTTAATAAAGCAGGGTCTGGTAGTTCAGTTGGTTAGAATACCTGCCTGTCACGCAGGGGGTCGCGAGTTCGAGTCTCGTCCAGACCGCTAAAAAGAGAATCATTAATTTGGTTCTCTTTTTTTATGCTGTAAATCAAAGACTTATCCATTTTTCATGGCGTCATTTAACAGACCATAACAATATAATGAGGCATACAATAGGGTTGCAACTTTTAACTTTGGGTTGCATTTATTTTTTAACCATTCATCTACATTAAAACCTTGTTTGATAGAATTTCCAAGCCTTTCCGGTTTATCCTATTCAAGAAAATCTATTTTCACTCTTACACTAGCCAGCTAATAACTTCTTTTAAGTAAAAGTTACTTCATATTCTTCAAGAACAGCATCTACACTTCTACAACATCTACAAATACCCACAAGAGTTAATTGTCTTCTACGGTTACTGTAGCAACACAAGTCGCTGTATTTCCAGAAACATCGGTTACTGTAAGCGTTACTATATTTTCACCGACATCAGCATAGCTAAATGAATTAGGGATTACTGACATAGTAAATGTACAATTATCTGTAGAACCTGCATCAATATCAGTAGGTATGATATTAGCCATACCGCTAGCATCTAATTCAATTGTAAAATCTTGGCACATAGCTATAGGAGGTTCTAAGTCATTAATAGCTACTGTGAAATTACAAGTTACAGTATTTTCATCACTATCTGTCGCAGAGAATATGATAATTGTATTACCTATTGGGAATACACTACCACTAACTGGCCCCATAGTTTGTGTTGTGGTTAAAGCACCATCTTCTGTATCTATGGCCGAAGCATCAGCAAAGTTTATGACAGCACCGCATACACCAGGTTCGCTATTTGATGTAACGTCCAAAGGACAAGAGATTGCAGGTGGGCTACCAACCCAGTAACTAGGAATAAACTGTTTTTGAAATCCATAGGCAGTTCCTTCACTATTAACAGCATAAGCCCTAACGTAATAGGTTGTGTCTTCTGTCAACCCTGTTAATAAACTTGTAAAGCCACCTATTCCTATACCATTATTTGTGGTATTATCACTTGTTGTCGGATTCTGTGAAGTAGTCCAACAAACACCTCTGGCAGTAACATTACTTCCACCATCACTTGTTATGTTTCCACCACTTGTTGCTGTAGTTTGGGTTATGTTGGTGATTGAGTTTGTGGAAACTGTTGGTAGAGTTACATTTATTTCTGTTTTAAATATTTCTTCATTACCATAAACAGCTCCTTCACTATTAGTTGCATAAGCCCTAACATAATAGGTTGTGTCTTCTGTCAACCCAGTTAATAAACTTGTAAAACCACCTGTGCCTGTACCATTGCTTGTATGACTATTACTAGTGGTTGGGTTTGATGATGTACTCCAACATACACCTCTAGCTGTAACATTGCTTCCTCCATCATTAGTAATATTTCCTCCGCTTGTTGCTGTAGAGGGTGTAATATCTGTTATTTCAAGGCTCGATAATGTGGGGATAGTATCATTGTCGTCTTTATCACAACTTGTGCTTATAATTAAAAATGTAAAAAGGATTAAAGCAAGAATTTTCATAGTATTCGTTTTAGAGCTAGCAAATTATTACTATTGTTGAACTTTTGTTATTCTTGAGCTAAATTACATAATTTTTTGAAAATTTTAACTTTATAAGTCTAGGATAGAGTTGAAAACAAACTCACCTCAAAAGAAAAATCTAATGAGATGAGAAAAAGTTGTAAATCATTTCTAACTTACATTGTAAAAGTATAAAAAAATATTTAACTATTGAAAAATCAAGTCAAGCTGAGGTTAATAGAAAAGAAGCTCAAAAATCTAAAAAATATTCACAGTCTCATTTCTGACGTTCCTCCATATCGGAAGTCAGAATTCCGACCCTATCGTCGGAACCAGACCGCAAAAAGGGAATCTTAAGATTCCCTTTTTTCATGCTTATTTGTTTCTATACTTTGTGTTTCACAGTATTTATATTTTCATTACAAAGCCAAACTAAAATTATAATTATTTATATTTTCACTTAACGCTCTAAATAAAAATATAAAACCCCCATATTAGACAGTAAAGAAGTTGCGACATCATTAAATATAGCAACTTCAACTGCTATAAGGTTAATTAATGATTTTCAAAAATTAGGGATTCTATCTGAATTAACGGGATACAAACGAAATAGAATTTATATTTTCAGCGAGTATGTGGCTATATTTTAGCTAGTTTCTACAAGAAAGTAATTATTTCGGCACAAAATTCGGCACAAAAAGACTTGGTATTAATATCATTCAAATTGCAAAAAAGGGAATCTTAGGGTTCCCTTTTTTTGTGTGTAAATCTTAAATAATATTTAAGTAATTTTGTTCTCAAACAATTATTCACTTCATTTGTGATAAGCATTTCCTAAATATCAAAACAATGAGTTTTACTGCAATCAAATTTAAGTCTCAAATTCGACCGGAGTTTTTAAAAGAATTACGAGTTAGAGTCAATGCCTATTTTAAAGAAAATAACATTTCAAAATATGCCAATTTTAATATGAAATTTAAAACAACTTTTATGTTGGTATTGTACTTCATCCCGTTACTTTTAATGCTTACAGGTGTTATCTCCACAAATGGTATGGTACTTTTTATGTGGGTTTTAATGGGTTTAGGGATGTCAGGAATTGGCTTATCGGTGATGCATGACGCCAATCATGGTTCCTATTCAAAAAACAAAAAAGTAAATAAAGCACTTGGTTTTATGCTCAACTTTTTAGGAGGTTATCATAAAAATTGGATAATACAACACAATGTTTTACATCATTCCTATACAAATATTGATGGATATGATGAAGATATTGCAAATCCATTAATGCGATTTTCGCCAAATCAAGATCGAAAGTATATGCATCGTTTTCAAGTGTTTTATGCGCCTTTCTTTTATGCTATTATGAGTTTATATTGGTATACTGCCAAAGATTTCCTTCAATTAGTTCGTTACAATAAAAAAGGATTGCTTTCGGGGCAAGGGCTTACTTTTAATAAAGCACTTACCCGAATAATTTTTCACAAAATCTGGTACACAGTGTTGTTTATTGTGCTTCCTATTTTATTAGTTGATGTATCATGGTGGATCTCGGTATTGGGATTTTTTATTATGCATTTCATTACCGGTCTTGCGCTAGCTCTGATTTTTCAACCGGCTCATGTGATTCAAGAAACAGCCTTTCCATTACCTGATAAAAACAGTAGTATAGAAAATAATTGGGCGATTCATCAAATGCAAACCACTTCAAATTTTGCAGATAAAAGTATCCTTTTCTCATGGTTTATCGGAGGTTTAAACTACCAGGTTGAACATCATTTATTTCCCAAGATTTGTCATGTTCACTATAAAAAGATTTCTAAAATTGTCAAACAAACGGCAGCAGATTTTGATATAACCTATCATCAGCACAAAACATTTTTGGGGGCTTTAAAAAGTCATTTTTTAATGTTAAATCAGTTAGGAACAGGGAAATATGAAAAACGTTTAGCAAAGGCATAGCTTTACATTATACCTAAAATCTGTAAGGATTTAATTTGTGTAATTCGTGTCAGCTATAAAAAGACTTGCGGATTTAAGGATTTTAAATAATCTTGTTTACTTTTACGCCTATGCAAGGAGTTGTAACAAAATCTACCGGAAGTTGGTATAAAGTACGTACAAAAGAAGGAAAAACCTTTGAATGTCGTATTAAAGGAAAGTTTCGTATTAAAGGAATTAAAAGCACCAATCCCGTAGCTGTTGGTGATTTAGTTAATTTCGAAATTGAACCCAACAAGAACACGGGAATAATAAATGCTATTCACGACCGAAAAAATTACATCATTAGAAAATCGGTTAACTTATCAAAACAAACCCATGTTATTGCAGCTAATATTGATATAGCTTTTTTACTAATTACCCTAGAAAACCCCAGAACCTATACTGCTTTTATCGATCGTTTTTTAGCAACTGCCGAGGCCTATCATATCAGAGCCGTATTGCTATTTAATAAAATTGATTCTTATGATGATGATTTGCTATTTGAAAAAGACTATTTAAAACAACTTTACGAAAAGATAGGATATACTTGTATCGATATTTCAGCCATAGAAGGAACAAATATTGAAGCGGTAAAAAAATTAATGAAAGATAAAACAACGCTTTTTGCCGGTCATTCCGGAGTGGGAAAATCAACTTTAATCAATGCTATTGAGCCTAACTTAAACATCAAAACAAAACCCATTTCTGAAGCTCATAAACAAGGGGCACATACCACTACTTTTGCTGAAATGTATCCGTTACATTTCGGTGGATTTATCATAGATACGCCCGGAATTAAAGGTTTTGGAATAGTCGATTTTTCACAGGAAGAAACCGGAGATTATTTCCCTGAAATTTTTGCATTAAAAGAAAAATGTAAATTCAATAATTGCCGACATGTCAACGAACCAGATTGTGCTGTAAAAAAAGCAGTTGAAAATGGAGAAGTTTCTGAATCACGATATTATAATTATTTGCAATTGTTAGAAAATGAAAGTAGCCCTTATAGATAGGTTTTGGGATTTGGGATTTGGGCTTTGAGCTGATGATAAAATCTTATAGCATCCAATATATTAATAAGAAATAAATTTAGTAAGAATAATAAAAACACCTTGAGTTGACGGCTTATTTCCCAATGCTCAAAGCCACTAAAAAATGAAAGCAGTCATCCAACGAGTTACTAAAGCCTCGGTTATAATTGATACTAAAAAGGTAGCCACTATAAAAAGAGGATTGTTGATTTTATTAGGTATTGAACCGACAGATACGAGTAAGGATATTGTCTGGTTGTCAGGTAAAATAACGAATCTGCGTGTTTTTGATGATGATAATGGAATAATGAATCATTCTGTAAAAAATATTGATGGAGAAATGATTGTCGTCAGTCAATTTACATTACACGCTAGTACTAAAAAAGGAAACCGGCCTTCGTATATCAAAGCAGCAAAACCTGAAATTGCTATTCCTTTGTACGAAAGTTTTATAAAGCAATTAGAGCAAAATTTGAATAAAAAAGTTCAAACAGGAAAATTTGGGGCTTATATGCAGTTAGATTTTATTAATGATGGACCTGTTACTATACTTATTGATACCAAAGATCGTATTTAGTTTTATATGCTAGTAGCGATTTTTTAACATAACTTTTTCAGTCTAATCTTGTGGTTTTAATGGTGTATTGCGACTTTTGCATTTGATTAAAAACACAAAGTGTATTATTTTGTTTTCTAAAAAGCATATTGTTTTATTCTTTCTACTCGTTAGCGGATTTGTTTTCGCTCAAGATTTTGAGTTTACCGCAGCCCTCAGTAAAAATGTTTTGGGAGTTAATCAGCGTTTTAAAATAGAGTTTAGCATTAATAAAAACGGAGCTGATAATTTTAAAGCTCCTGATTTTAGTAATTTTAAAGTAGTTGCGGGTCCTAGCTCATCTGTTAGTCAGTCTTGGGTTAATGGAAAATCGTCTTATTCTCAATCTTATATTTATATTCTAGAGCCTAAAGTAGTAGGAAAATTTACTATTTCTCCTGCGCAAATAGAATACAAAGGAAAAATTATTCACGCTAACGCTGTTACAATAAATGTCAGTGAAAAAGTTGCAATCCCTAAAAACCCTAACGATCCAAATTATATTGCGCAAGAGAATATACATTTAGTAGCTTTTGTTTCAAACTCAAGTCCCTATGTCGGGGAAAGTGTTTTTGTTGAATATCGTTTGTACTTTAGTAAAAAAGTAGGCTTTAGTAGTCCTCAATTTGGTGAAAATCCAAAATATGAAGGCTTTTGGAATCAAGAAATTCCAATCAAGAATAACCAAGAAAAAAATGGAGATTTTAATGGTAAAACCTATCGTTATTACACTATTAAAAAAACCGTTTTAATACCTCAAAAATCAGGAAAGTTGTATGTTAACCCAATGGCAATGGATATGGCTGTTAGTGTTCCAACGGGACGTTATGATTTTTTTGGTAATGCACAAACACGCAGGATAAGCGCTCATTATGCTTCTAATAAAAGACTAATCCGTGTAAAACCATTACCAATTGAAGGAAAACCCGTTGACTTTACCGGAGCCGTTGGTAATTATAATTTGGATGTTAGTGCTAGTAAAATTTCACTTAAAGCAAATGAATCAACTCAAATTCAAGTTAAAATTACGGGTGAAGGTAATTTAAAATTATTTGAAATTCCTAAACTTGTTGTACCTGCAGAATTGGAAGTCTATACACCTGAAAACAAGCAAAAAGTTCGTACTACTTTACGGGGATTAAAAGGGAATATTACAGATAGTTATTCTATTGTTCCAGAATATAAGGGTAAATATAAAATTCCTGTTCTTAATTTTTCTTATTTTAATCCAAAAGATAAACAATATCACTCTCTTACATCAAAAGAATTGATAATTGAGGTTACAGAAGGAAAAGAATTGCCTTCAACCACAAACGATGAAACCTCACAAAAACAATTTGTAAAAAACACAGGAGGCAATTTTAGATTTATTCGTACTCAAACCGAATTTATCTCCGGAAATACTTTTGAGTTTTATAATTCTAAATGGTATTATGGTTTATTATCATTATTCTTATTGACGATTCCTGTAGGTGTTTTTATTGGAAGGAAGCGTAAAAAAATGATGGGAGATATTGCGGGAAATAAAAAAAGAGCTGCTGATAAGTTAGCGAGGAAATATTTATCAGAAGCCAAAAAACAAATAAACAATAAAGAAGCTTTTTATATCGCTTTGGAAAAAGCCTTACATAATTTTTTAAAAGCAAAATTATCTATTGAGACTTCTGATATTAGTCAAGAAAAAATTGGAGAACTGCTCAAAAAACATCAAGCAAGTGATCAGACAATTGTTCAACTTAATGAAGTATTAGACGCTTGTAATTTTGGGCGTTATACGCCAACTACAAACTTAAAAATGCAAGGAGTTTACAAAAAAGCAAGTGGAGTTCTTTCAAAAATTAATTCTGAAATAAAAGCATATAAGAACGCATGAAACAACAAATCTTATACCTATTATTTCTATTAACAGGCGTTTTATCTGCACAAGATAGTGCCAGTCAAAGTGATATTCTATTCGAAAATGCAAATACTGCTTATCGCAATGGTTTTTACGAAGAGGCCTTGAGTAACTACCAACAAATTGATAGTTTAGGTCTGCATTCTGCTGATTTATTTTATAATTTAGGAAATACCTATTACAAACTCAATCAAGTTGCGCCAAGTATTTATTATTACGAAAAAGCACTATTATCAAACCCCAATCACGAGGATGCAAAACATAATTTAATATTCGCTCAAAGAATGACTATTGATGCTTTTGAAATACTTCCTAAAAGTGTTTTTCAAAAGATTAATGAACGGATAATTTATCCAATTTCTTATAACATATGGGCTTGGATTAGTGTTTTTTTAGTTTTTTTACTCAGTTCCTTTTTTCTACTTTATCATTTTGCTAAATATACCCATACTAAGCGTGTATTTTTTATCCTTAGCTTTATAAGTATTGCTTTATTTTTGATTAGTTTAAGTTTTACAATAAAAGCCAAACACTACGATATGCACAACCAACCTGCCATTATTTTTAATACAAAAGTATCTGTAAAATCAGAACCTAATCATGCCGCTTTAGAAGCTTTTGAATTGCACGAAGGCACAAAAGTTTTGGTCCTTGAAAATATGGATAGTTGGTCAAAAATTAAAGTAGTCGATGGAAAAATAGGATGGCTTTTAAACGATACTTTTAAAAAGTTAAAATAGCCTTTAAAGTTACGTTGCCCTTAATTATTTCGCAAACTTATTGTACCTTTGTCACTGCTCAATTTTTTAAAATTTAAATATACTATTATGAAAAAAATTTATTTATTATTGGTCGCAATTTTAGTGACTAGTTTGTCTTTTGGACAAGATTTAATCATTACTGGAACTTTTGATGGACCGCTAACTGGAGGAATTCCAAAAGGTATAGAACTATACGTAATCAACAATATTTCTGATTTAAGTATCTATGGAGTTGGAAGTGCAAATAACGGAGATGGAAGTGATGGCGAAGAATTTACTTTTCCAGCCGATGCTGCTACTGCTGGTGATTTTATATATATCGCCTCTGAGGATATAGAGTTTACAAATTTCTTTGGTTTTGCTCCAAATTATACTTCAGGAGCCATGTCAATAAACGGTGATGATGCAATTGAATTATTTATGAATGGAGGAGTAGTCGATATATTTGGTGATATCAATGTCGATGGCACAGGTGAACCATGGGAATATTTAGACGGTTGGGCATATAGAGTTGACGGTACTGGACCAGATGGTTCTACTTTTGTTTTGGCTAACTGGACATTTAGTGGTATAAATACATTTGATGGAGAAACAACAAATGCAACTTCAGCGATACCATTTCCAGTAGGAACTTATACATATACGGCTTCATCTGATCCTGCAATTACAATATTATATCCTGCCAATACTACTTATAACCCTGAAATAACTGCTTATGATGTCACTTTTAATGTTGCTAATTTTGTTGTAGCAAGTTCTGGTGGCGACGGTTATATTAAATATAGTTTAGATGGTGCTACTTCTATAGATTACTATACTACTGACCCTATCACTTTATCAGGTTTGGCTTCTGGAGCGCATACTTTTTATATGGAATTAGTTGATAATTCAGGTGCTGTATTATCTCCTGAAGTAAATGACCAGGTTGCTTTTGACATTGCTGCTTATACTGATGTGGCTAATCTTGCCGCTTTACGTGCAGGAACCGAAGGAGATTATTATCGTGTTACCGGAGAGGTTTTCGGTACTTATGCTCAAGCTAATAGAAACCAAAAATGGGTGCAAGACACAACAGCTGGAATGAAAATTGATGACAACGATGGTATCATTACCACAGTTTATAGCGAAGGTGATGGTGTTGTAAATCTAAGAGGGAAATTGGATTCTTACAATCAAGTACTACAGTTAGTGCCTACTGCCGATCCTGGTGCACCTAATTCTACTGGAAATGTAATTACTCCAGAAGTAATTACTCTTCTTGATCTTACAGGTACAAAAGCTTTAGCTGACTATGAGTCTGAATTAATTAAAGTTTTAAATGTAACTATTTCAGATTATGACGATGGTGGTGCAGGTACAGCTGATGGAACTTTCCAAGCAGGTGAAAATTACCCAATTGATGACACAACTGCCACTTCATTTTTAAGAACTGATTTTTATGATGCAGATTATGTGGTAAATAACGAAGCACTACCTACTGCAACAATTGATATGGTATGTATTGTAGGTGGTTATAATGGTGATCCACAGATAACCCCTCGTAGTTTTTTCGACTTCTTAGGTGTAAGTCAAGAAACAACAATCAATGGTTTTTCATTATATCCAAATCCTGTTAAAAATGGTGTAATAAATATTACTACCGATGGTAACCAAAGCAAAAACATTCAAATATATACTATATTAGGAAAGCTAGTCTTTGCTCAAACTACTTCTAAAACAAGTATAGATATCTCAATTTTAAATAGTGGAATTTATATCATTAATGTAGAAGAAAACAATCATTTTGCCACTCAAAAGTTAGTGATTGAATAGATCATTAGTCCAAAATATTTGGCAAATGAAATAAATATAAAAACGTCCTTGTTTATACTTGGACGTTTTTTTTATACCTTTACGTAAAGTTTTAAATATATCTATTTTTAGAATCGAACTTTATTCTGTTTTTTTAGGTTAAAAAATCATACTAAAATGACAGACTTTATCGGATAATTAAAAGTTGAATTTTTTTGGGGGGAAAAAATAAAATACTATCCATACTTCTTTTTCTGTTGGCAACTATCTCTTGCCATGCACAGTATAAAGAACTTTCTGTTGTTGATAAATTTCATATAACTCCTGAGTTGCAATTTGGACTTACGCTTCCATCAAACTCAAATTTTCCCTCAAGAAAAATCCAAAAATCTCTACAAATAAACATTAGTAAAAAACATTATACATCATCAAAAAAATGGACTTCCTTATTAAACTATCCTACTACCGGTATCGCCGTTTCTTATACAGATTTTGGAAATGTTGATAAATTGGGAAAAGCAATTTCCTTATCTCCCTTTATTGAATATAATTTTAAAAAACAGAAGCTTTCTCGTTTATATTTGAAAACTGGACTTGGTATTTCTTATATAAATAAATTATATGACTCTCAAACAAATGCATATAATAGAGCCGTTCTAACACATTATAATGTACATTACTATTTGTTGATGAATTATAAACTCATGTTAAACAAAAGGTTTCCTGTAAAAATTGGTGGTGGTTATCTTCATCACTCTAATGCGCATTCAAAACTGCCCAATATGGGCTTGAATTCTGCAATAATCTCACTTTCATCTAATATTTATTTTTCGGAAAACAATAAAAACATAGACAAAAATTCTACGCTGATTCCTAAAACATATCAAACCTATTTTGAATTTAAAAATGGTATGGGCTATCACGACTTTCTATCAGAAAACCATGCTAAAAAAAATATATGGGTATATTCAATTTCAGGAGGAACAATATATAAAGACACTTACAAAATCGGTTTTGGATTAAGTTATAGAAAATACCAACATTATTATGATTATATAGTTGAAAAACAAATAGATGAGTTTATTGAAAACCCTAATTTAAACGCCTCAAATCTATTTGTTTACTTGCATACTGAAATAATGATGGATCATGTAAGTTTAAATATTGACGGCGGTTTAAATTTATTTAAACCTTTTTACAAAACTCATTATTTAATCGAAGAAAATCAATTAGATTTTAGTTATGAATTAAAGAAATTGTTTTTAGGTCGCATGGGTTTAAAACTCTATATGAATAATACGCATAATTTACCTACCAATAATTTATTTATCGGTGCACATATTAATTCTACTTTAAGCCAAGCTGATTTTTTTGAGTTTAGCGTT
>JAUVOS010000103.1 GCA_030599055.1 Lutibacter sp. | reverse complement strand
CCATCTTTTGCTAAATTTTTCACTAAAGCCATCACATTTTCTCTATCCTTTATATGTTCCCATACAATTTTGAATAGTACTTTAGGCATATCAGGATGGCGAATTACATTGTGTGCCGCGCCGATTAATTCTTTCTCACTATAACCCGATGTTTCTACAAAAACATCATTTACCTCCAAAATATAACCTTCAGGATCTGTTATACTTATCAATACTGCCTCATCATCGATGATTATCTCTTTATTGATAGGACTTGGTCTGTCATTTTTAGTTAATCTATTTTCTGAATTAGTCATAATCTATTAATTAAATAGTTCACTTTCAAAAATACGGAATATTCTATAAACAATAACAGGAAATTTACTGTTTTAAATAACAAAAATACAGAAGGTATGACAACTTGCCTTCTGTGTATATACATTCTCTAACAATTTTAACAGTAAATAACTAATCTATTCTTTAAGTATCTTAATAAAATAAAATTTATTATTATTTATAACTTTTACATAATAAACTCCAATGGAAAATTCATTTATATTGATTACTTCATTTTCTCTTACTTCTACTGACTTTACCATATTACCATTTGTTGAATAAATATATACAATAGAATTGTTCTGAAGTACAACACTAAAAGTATCCTTTACCATATTTGTTGAAATCACATTAGTTGGGGAGGAGACAAAATCATCAACAGCTAGAGCACATTCAACATTGGAGCCTGCTAAAATGGCATTGTATTCTTCAGTAGTAATATATTGAGGACTATAGCTTCCACCATTGGCTGTCAATCCATTATAAAAAGCACGCATGTGATTAGTAGAACCACACAATAAAAGTTCATAAGTGTCAATAATAGCCTGATTATTTGTTTCTGCAATTCTAACTTGTAAATCATAAATATCCACATCTTCAACGGTCATTCCCACTATATAAGCATCTACTAAAGTTGTTGACCCAAGTGCTATTAGTTGATCGTATAAATTTTGTAAATCAGAGTTGGCAAATTCCCCAGAAGGTAAAATTGAATATGTAATATCATATTCTATCAACAATACCTCTAATGAATCCATATGACTTTGTTCACTATTGCTAATATTATTAAATCGATTAGCACCCCATATACCATATAAAACCACATATACATCTCGTGCTAATTTTTCTTCTTCTAACATAAATAGTAGACTTTCTTCATCTGACATAGTTAAGCTAGTGTTTTCGCTTGATATTTGAGTAGCAAATCCACTTACATAAAGTATGCTAGTAATAATAATTAAGTTTATTTTTTTCATTTTTTTTATTTTATTAATATTAAATATTTGTTTGGCACGAAATTACATTTTTTTTTACTTTTCTAAAAATTTGACATAACTAGTTGAATAAGTATATTTTACGTATACATTTCTTAAATACAGAATACGCTACAAATTAGCATGTAATATTTTAATCAATCATCATCTAAGTACCTTTCTTTTGCAATTAATGCGGCACCATAAGAAGTGGTAAACTCACCGAAACTCTTGAGAATCTATTACGTACCAGTCCTAAATGGGAGATGATTTCTTCGGCGACACTCGCTGTAATTAACTATAAGATACAATCCAATCGATTATGATTTATCTGAAAAACAGCTAGATAAATTGAATGAATACATCTCCAAGCAAATGACCCTATCCAAAGAAGCAGTATTAGTTATTACAATCTTACAAAATCAAGTAGTACTTAGAATGTGTTTGATAAATCCACGCACTACAATGGACGATATTAAAGAAAGTATTAACTTATGCGAAGGTTTTGCTAAAGAATATTTAGATTTAAAAGTTAGAAGTTAGAAGCCCGAAGTTAGAAGTTGTGCTTCTAACTTCGGACATGGCTAACATCTGTTAGTATTCAAACTTAATTTCTATAAGGATAATAACAATTTCCTAGAACGAATATTTAGCAAACACACTAAAACTACGACCTGTTTCATAAATTCTACCCCCAACTTCATTGTCAACCGTATTTTTAAAGGTAAAGTTTAAATGGTCGTAATAAGCTGTATCAAAAATATTAATTACTGCAGCTCCTAGTTTTAAACCTTTTAGAGGTTCAACACCCAATCGTAAATCAAGCGTATTATATCCTGGTGTAGGTACTGTTTCTCCAAAAGAAGCAGCCAATTGATCTTGCTCTCCTACAAATTTAGAACGTAGATCAACCCAATAAGAATCTTTCTCAAATTTAAGACCCAAATGCGCACTAAATGGCGCTACTTGTGCTAAAGGCTCATCAAATGTTTCATTGGTTGCTTTGGTAAAGGCAACGTCAGATACAAATTCTAAATAGGGAAGAATTTTATAATTAAAGAATGCATCAAAACCTACCTGATTGGCATCTACATTTATGTATTGCTTAGCATATGGATTGGCATTAAGAAATACTATTGCAAAATCTGGATTACCATCTCTAACAACTGCTGATATATAATCTTTCATGATGGAATAAAATGCACTTGCACCAACATTAATTGATCCTTTTTTATGCTTAACTGCCAATTCGAATTGATTGTTTTGTTCCGGTTTTAAAAATGGATTTCCAACATATTCATACGAATCTGCTCCAATAGAGAAGTGATAAATATAACGTTCTATCATTGAAGCTGAACGTGTCCCTAATCCATAAGCCAACTGAACTTGTGTTCCTTTTTGTTGATATTTTAAAGAAATATTTCCACCTAAAGTGGTTTCAGAAACCTCTTCAAAATCAGCACCATAAAGCGATGCAAATCCTGGTACGATAACGCCACCTACACCAGATGTATCTTCAGCTGGTGCAGCAATTGATGCGTTGACAAAATCAGTACGTAAACCTGAAGTTAGTGCTAAATTATCTGATAATTTGTAAGTTACTTCGGCAAATAAACCAATATCTGAAGTAGTGGCATCTTGCCAAACTTTATCTGTAAAAACCGGACGAGAATCTACGGGGAAGTCCGTTCCATCAGGTTTTTTCTTAATAATTCTTGTGCGCTCTCCATCTCTCATAATAATATCTACATCTAAACCTGTATAGATTAAAAATTTATCATTTGGTGTTAAACCAACTTCAAATTTCCCACCATAGGTGTTAGATGTTACGGGTGTTGAAGCATCCATTTTAGCAAAACTAGGTCTATCTTCATTGGTCATTAAGTGATCTACATAAGAAAGATATGATTTAAACGAAATACTATTAATGTTATCAGATACATTTTGAATCTTATAATCTAATCCCATAGAATAACTATCATCTTTAGGTGAATCCATCGGCAGACCAGCATGCTTGATGTCTTTACCAAATTTTTGTCTCCAATCTAATTGCAAACGTTGATTATTTTTTGGGTTGAAACCTGCTTTTAACGAATAACTATTCGTGACAAAAGCGGCTGGAGTTTCTACAGCATTTCCATCGGTATAATCACCAAAATCACGCATTTCTCCATTAATGGTAAAATCAAACTTTTCAATAGCATATAATAACTCACCTCTTGTCATAAAGTTGCTTCCATTAGTTTCATAACCACCTTGCCAACTACCATGAAAACCATAATCATCAGGTGTTGGAGTTCTCGTAACTAAATTGACTATTGGACCAAAACTCTGACCAAAACGCACTGTAAAAGGACCTTTAACGACTTCAACCTTACTAACTTCTTCGGGTATTACGTGTGCTGTAATAGGATCCATTCTATTGGGACAAGCATGTACGATTTTAGTAGCTCCATCATATTTAATATTCATCTGTTCGTACTTAAATCCTCTAAAAGAAGGTTCCGATGCTGTAGCACTACGTTTTTGAATACTAAATCCTGAGATATCATTAAAAAGCTCAGCAGCATTTCTGGGTTGACTTCCCTTTTTTGCATCATCAATTACGACCACCGAATGTGAAATATCTTCTAATGGGTGCGATCTAATAACAATTTCATCTAAAGAAATTTTCTTTTGAGATAGACTAATTGTTGTTGCGTTAATCACAGTTACTTTTTTTGTTTTATAAGATAAGTGCATTATCTCTAAAATTGCATCATTTGATGCTACAATACTAAATTTACCATTTGCATCTGTTAGTGTAAATTCATCATTGCCTATTACTTTAATTGTAGCATTTGCAATAGGCTCATTGGTTTCTCGATCAACAACAATACCTTTAAAAGTATTGTTTTGACCAAATAGTACAATGCTTACTAATAGAAACATCATACTTAATAATATTGATTTTTTCATTTTATATAAAATTTTGTAAAAACACCATTCTAAATGTTATTAATACATTAATAAAAATATCTTTACTTAATAAATAACACAACTCAATATGTTACAAACATATAGCTACTAGGATATAACTTCATATAATACAACTTAAGTTGTGTTATTTATAGAATTAAAAAATTAAATTGATACTTAGTTCACAATGAGATTAGAACTAATATAAGTGACATTGCTTTTAATTTTTAGTATATTTTAAACTAACTAAATCATCACACAGACACAGAATATATCACAATCGATAAAAAATGCATCCAAAAACTATACATAAAAAGCAATGTTTACACCGAGGTCTTTGGTGGATGGAATATGGAGAAAGAATACTCGGAAATTACAAAATGTTTGAAATAAATTGGGAGTGATAATCTTTTATTCTCTTTGAACTCAGGCATCATATACGTACAAAAATCTAATGGAAAAATTGGATTATCATTCACACTTATTGGCACAGTAGTTACCGGTTTATCATCAGTTAATGGAGCAATTCTTTTTTTTAAAGCATTTAGGTAACAACGACCGTTACATTGTAATTCGGGTTTGTCTTTATTCACACAGAGTTCCGTTACAATATAATCGTAGTTGGCATAATAAATTACATGTGGCAACAATGGTTTAAACAAGGTCGCCAAATAGAATAGTGTAAATACTATGCCTCCTATTTGTTTTTTCAACAAAATCTTAACTTTTAGACTCCTACAAATATATATAAAAAAGGTATATTTGCCTTGAAAAAATACTATTTTATCTTTTTATGTTATCAAATGCTTCAAAATATGCTATAAGATCTGTCCTTTTTTTAGCAGAAAATAGTTCTAGAATACAAAAATTTGGGGCAAAACACATTGCAACTGAATTAGAAATACCATTACATTTTATAGCCAAATTATTACAACAATTGGCCAAAGCAAAAGTAATTTCATCTACAAAAGGACCTCGAGGTGGTTTCTTTACAACCGAAAAAGATCTTAAAAACAATGTTTGTGCAATATTAGATATAATTGAAATGGGAGATGTATTTGAACCCTGTTTTATGGGCTTACCACGTTGTGGCGATGAGAACCCTTGCCCTGTTCATCACATTGTCTCTCCTTTTAAAGAAGCTATTTTAGAAAAATTCAAACATCAAAGTATTGCTGCATTCTCAAAAGAAATCGAAGAAGAAGGCTCTTATCTATCATTAAAGGGAATTGATTTTGGTAATAATTCAAATCCTTAATTCTAATTAACTACTCCGAGGTAGAACCATCGGAGTATTATAATAAGTTTGCTTTGCAAACCATGCCATACAGACACAAAGGCTTGGGGTATTAAACCTCCCAATAATTATCGGGATAAGCTTTCTTCCCCACGAATAAAAAAGATTCAATATAAGGCTCATTTCTAAAATCTTTTTATAAATTTGCAAACTCAATTTCAACCTCTGACGAAAATCGTGAATGTTGACTTTGATTATCCATAAAATCTAACAAGATGCAATCAATCATTAAATTTGTACAAGACGAATTTGTAACAAAAAATGACTTACCAAAATTTGGTGCCGGAGATACAATTACCGTTTACTATGAAATTAAAGAAGGTGATAAATCACGTACTCAGTTTTTTAAAGGTGTTGTAATACAACGTAAAGGAACTGGAACTTCCGAAACTTTTACGATTCGTAAAATGTCAGGAACTGTTGGTGTGGAACGTATATTCCCTGTAAACTTACCTGCCATACAAAAAATTGAAATCAACAAAAGTGGTAAAGTACGCAGAGCACGCATTACTTACTTTAGAGACCTTACCGGTAAAAAAGCAAAAATAAAAGAAGGGAAACAATAGTAATTTCCATTTTACAGATTACAAAAAACCATTCGTATAAAGCGAATGGTTTTTTTTATAAACATTTGTTAATAAACTCGGTTAATAAGCTGTTAATAATTGAGTTTATAACTTGTTCACAACTAAATACTTGTTTTTTTGGTATTCATCCTATTTACAATGTATATTTGTAATCGGATTGGGAATGAAGAGCAATTTTCTGAATCAATTCGATGGGTTAAAAAAGAAAAGCAATTTTCTAGATTAATTCAATGTTCTTGAACATGGTTTTTCAAAGTCACCTAGAAAGTATGAGCCTAAACCGTATTTAGCATATAGTTAAAGTTTGTATGACTGCGAGAGACATTTTAAAATAATAGTTTTTACCAAGTATTGCTTATTAAAGCTTTACAACAAAGGTTGGACTACTGTTTTAAAACGGAGTCAATTTGAAAGAAAGATGGTACAACTCGTAGAGTAGTAACAAGAAAAATCAATTTATTGTTTTTTACTTTTTAGCAAACACTTCAGCAAAATGCCATAAAGAAACTTCGGTTTCGTTATGGCTTTTGTGTTTTACAGGTAAACTCAGTAGCCATAGAACACAAACTTTGGTTCAAGTATAAAAGTTGGGGATTATTTATTATAAGTTATGAGTTTATATTGACTTTGTCATATAATTTATCTTACTTTACAACACGTTATATACGTCAATATCATAAAATGAGACTGCGTATATAACTCCGTTGTGGGGCATTAAAAAATTGACAAAAACGAATGATTAAGTACATCACATTTATCATTTTGACCTTTATTATATACGGTTGTACTTGTCTTGAACCAGACCAAGAATATATCAAAAATGATTTTATTAAATATTATCCAGACTATAAACTAGTTTCAACCAAGAATACGGGAAACAGTCCTCCAGTTTTTTATTGGGAAATTAAATATAAATTGAAAAATCAAACTAAATCAGAATTAAATATCGAAACTTGGCAATATTGGGAGACAGAAGAAAAATGTAAATGGAAACTTAGAATTATAAAACCGGACACAAGCTATTATATTGACACTAATTGAAAAAATATAACGACCCCACAACACCGGCGAATAGGCAATAGCTAGTGCAGTACTTCGTGGTCAGTGCAGATTTAAGCCTCTTGCCCTGTCCTTCGGACAAACCACTCGACATGAAATCCGCTACTGCCCATCGCCATAAACGTTACTAAAGTTACTTCTCAATACGGGTTATTTGTGTCCAAAAATATACAATAATTCTTTTATCATTACTCCTTAACTTTTATATCTGACCACAAACTTTTACCATCACTTTATTTATCTTTGATAATTATTCTGTGTGTGACTATTCACCCAGTATAAGTCATTATTAATGATATGATTGTGAAATAATCGTAAACGATTTATAAAACAGTGAATTAAAATTTTATCTCACGGTTGAATGATTACTTCTGTTTTGTCTGCTGTCTCTTTAAACTCTTTGTATAAAATATGATGAAGTTGAACTTCTTTTACTAGCCAATTTTTTAGGAGTAAAATAAAAAAAAACGTTCATACTGTATAAAAAATACAACATGAACGTTTTTAGTCTTAGTATTTATTGGTCTCAATAGTTCGTTAAAACGATGCTTCCAATAGCCATAGGAATCAGTACAATACTTTCAGTTTCTACAACTGTTCTTAAAAAAAAACTATGGTACTTTCCAGCCCATATTGGTTTATTTAGCTCCAGGACTCATAATTTCTTTAGCTCTCATCAATCTTTCTTTTAAACTCTCGACACCTTTTTCGGCTTTTTCGATTTTTTCTTGTCTAATCTTATAGTCTTCTTCTTTAACACTACCTTCTTTTTTGTCTTTTTCTAACTTTTCTTTTGCTATTCTTATTCTGTCATTCGCCGTTACAATTCTAGAATCTCCATTACCGATGGTTTCGTGTAATTCTCTTTCTTTTAGTTCTCTATTTTGCTTTGCTTGACGGGCTCTTTCTTGTCCAAATTCTTTTCCTTTAAGACCTTGTTTATTCTTTCCATAAGCATTGCCTTTTTGATCTTTGGCATCTTTCCCTTTCTTATCTTTTTTCATTTTCATGTCTCTATCTCCATCTTTTCCTTTTTGATTATCTCTAAGTTGATCTTTGTCTTGTTTGGCAACTTTAGCCTTTTGTTTTGCATCTTTGACCTTTTGTTTTGCTACTTTAACCTCTTGTTTGGCAATTTTCACCTCTTGTTTCGCTATTTCCCCTTTTTGTTTGGCATCTGTTGCTAAAACCTGATCTGAACTTTTTAATGTGGGCCCTTTAGCTTTGAGTTGTTTCTCAGTCTTAACGGCTTCTTTGTTTTTCTTTCCTTTTCCTTGTTGTGCATATGAGATTGT
>JAUVOS010000257.1 GCA_030599055.1 Lutibacter sp. | reverse complement strand
GATAGGCATCGTAGGCTATTACAAGTATTTAGAACGGTCATTTGATGCAAATACAACAACAGCAACAGCTAGATTAAAAGTAGATGAGTAATTGATTTGAAAATTTGTTAATTTGGAAATTTGTTAATTTGAAAATGTGTTGATTTGAAAATATGTTGATTTGAAAATATGTTGATTTGAAAATGTGTTAATTTGAAAATTTGATGATTAAATAAGAGTAATTAAACAATTCAACGATTCAACAATTCAACGATTAAACGATTAAACGATTCAACAATTAAACAATTCAACGACTCAACAATTAAACAATTAAACAAACAATTCAACTTTAGAATGATAAACCGAATAACCATAGATCAAATTTTTGAGACTGCCCGTGTAGAAGAGGTTATTGGTGAGTTTGTTCAATTAAAAAAATCAGGAAGCAACTTCAAAGGTCTGAGCCCATTTACTGAGGAAAAAACGCCTTCCTTTATGGTGTCTCCCGTAAAACAGATTTGGAAAGATTTTAGTTCAGGAAAAGGGGGGAATGTGGTTTCCTTTCTGATGGAACACGAGCATTACACTTATCCTGAAGCGCTTCGTTGGTTGGCTAAAAAATACAATATTGAAATTGAAGAAACGCAACTAGATGACGAACAAAAAAAAGCGCTAGACCAACGTGAAAGTATGTATGTAATTTCTGAATTTGCCAGAGATTATTTTCATGATATTTTACTAAATGATAACGAAGGAAAAACCATCGGACTCAGCTATTTTAAAGAAAGAGGTTATCGAGAGGATACAATTAAGAAATTTCAATTGGGTTATTCTTTAGACCAATGGGAAGCTTTTACTAAGGTAGCTTTAGATAAAGAATACAAACTAGAATACTTAGAAAAAACAGGACTCACGATTGTAAAGACCGACAAACAATTTGATCGTTTTAAAGGACGTGTAATCTTTCCGATACATAGTATGAGTGGACGTGTTTTAGGATTTGGTGGCCGCATTTTAAGTACAACTGCAAAAGCTGCAAAATATCTCAATTCGCCCACAAGTGACATCTACGATAAAAGTAAGGCTTTGTATGGTATCTACTACGCAAAACAAAGTATTGCCAAAGAAAATAATTGCTATTTGGTGGAAGGTTATACTGACGTAATTACCTTACATCAAGCGGGAATTGAAAATGTTGTTGCTTCATCCGGAACAGCCTTAACTCCCGATCAAATACGATTAATAAAAAGATTGACTCCAAATATTACCGTACTTTTTGATGGAGATGCGGCAGGAATAAGAGCTTCCATGCGTGGTATTGATTTAATTTTGGAACAAGGAATGAATGTAAAGGTACTCACATTTCCTGACGGCGATGATCCTGATAGTTATGCTAAAAAAGTATCTTCAGATGAATTATACACGTATCTCAAAGAAAAACCTAAAGATTTTATACGATTTAAAATATCAATTTTATTAAAAGAAGCACAATCAGACCCTATTAAAAAAGCTGATTTAGTACGCGATATTATCCATAGTGTTTCTGTGATACCCGACAGAATTCAACGAGAGATTTATGTCAAAGAATGTGCAAGTTTAATGGATGTATCTGAAGAAGTACTGTTTAGTAACTTGGCACAGCAAATTGCAAAAGCAAGCCAAACAAGAGGTAGCCGTGACTTTCAAGAAATAAAAAAAATGGAAGTTGTACGACAACAACAACTTCCAAAAATAAATCAACTTGAAAAGTACGAACGAGAAATAATCAAAATTCTACTATTATACGGCAACCAAAAGGCAGATTTTGTAGATTGGATTGAAGAAGAAGATTCTTTAGGAAATTCAATATTAACTAAAAAAATATATGAAAATATTGTTGCAGATGAAATATATCTAAACTTACAAGAAGATGAAATTGCCTTTACAAACACATCTTTCCAAAAAATTTACAACACTATTATCCATTTGTATAATCAAAAGCAATCCATTGACATACATAAATTGTCCCAACATGAAGAAAGTAAGATTGCTGAAATTACCTCACATATTTTAATGGATGATGAAAAATATAAACTAAGTGATTGGGAACGTAAAGATATAATTGTAAAACCAAAAGAAGCGCATATTCCTAAATTGGTAAATGATGTGGTGCTCAATTTGAGACGTATATTAATCGCTGGAAAAATTGGTGAAATCACAAAAAAAATAAAAGACAATAAATCGGAAAGAGAAGACATGGAAGAAGTTATGAACTACACACAACTACGAAAGTTATTGTTTGACAAACTGCATCGCGTAGTATAGATAACTTTGAATTGTTTAATTGTTTAACTGTGGAATTGTTTAATTGTGGAATTTTGATTTCTATTCTCTATTTCCTAATATCTAACTTCTAATATCTAACTTAATCATGAAACTTCCCATAAATATCATCAACAAACCATGGCACGAGAAAGCACTACTTGGGATTCAGACTAATTTCTTTTACACTATCTCTTCACTTGGGATAATTCTGTTTTTCACCTCAATTGCTGGCCTTATGTTTGCAGTTAAACAATACAAATCCTGCAAATATTCACCAGAGCAAAATTTTGAATCAAATAACCTGTTTATTCTTTCCATTGCCATATTTCCTCCAATTGCGCTCCTGCTTTCCCTCAGTGGGAAATATGTCGTTCAACCGTTCCATTTCTCATATTTACTGATTCCCCTCATTCTCATCACCTCCTTTTTATTTTCTCAGCTGT
>JAUVOS010000058.1 GCA_030599055.1 Lutibacter sp. | reverse complement strand
GGTTTTTAATAGAAAATCCAAAAAAAATAGAAATTATTTTATCAGATCACTCAAAATCGCAGTTAGAAATGGTTTCTACAGATTACAGACCTGTACTGGAGATTATTTTTAGCAAAAGAAATCAGGATTCTCTAACAATTAATGCCGAAGAGTTTATTGAAGTAAAAGGAATTACAGCTTTGGGAAATTTGTTAACAAAAGAAAAAATTAAGCTAGTAAATGCACTGGAACCTTTGGTTTATATAAAACCTGACATCGACGAAATAGAAGTTGATGAAGTCGTTATTTCTAATACAATCGAAGAAGTGGAAAAAACTCCTAAAAAGACGGATACAACTACACCTGAAATAGATGAAGATGGACAAACTTCACTTTTTTAAAACTCGTTAGCTTTATTGGCATCTAGTTTAATAAAGATAAAGAGTAAAATAGTAAATCCCCATAATGAAGAGCCACCATAACTAAAAAAGGGTAAGGGTATTCCCACAGTTGGCAACAAATCTAGTACCATTCCAATATTAATTGCAAAATGGACAAAGAATACAGAAGCAACTCCATAGCCATAAACACGACTAAATTTAGACCTTTGTGACTCCGCTTTTTGAAGAATACGCAGTATTAAAAGCACGAATAAAATGACGACGATACTACTACCAAGAAAACCAAACTCTTCGCCTATAGTGCTGAATATGTAATCAGTATGTTGTTCAGGAACAAATTTTCCGTTTGTTCTATCTCCGTCTAAGAACCCTTTGCCAAAAAAACCTCCAGAAGCGATAGTTTTTATAGATTGATCGTTGTTAAAACCAAAACTTCGTTTAAGAGATCTTATTTTATTTGGATCTTTTTCCATACGTAACCATAGTGATAATCGGTCTTGGTGATGTGGTTTAAGTGCTTTTTTGTACACTAAATTGCTACTAAATACCAAGAATAAAATGAATAGTACTGAACCAATTGCGAAGGGCCAATACTTTCTGAAAAACATGCGTTGACGTTTATAAGCATAGTAGAAAAATATTCCTAATAATAACAGAGATACAAGTAAAGTAGCACCAACACCAAATTTAATAGTACTGATAAAAAGAAGTGTCATGACAAGCAGGCTCAAAAATAATCGTATTGATAATCCCATACGAAGCAGAACAAATATAAAGGAAAAATAAATGATGGCAGAACCAAAATCGGGTTGTATTAATATTAGTACAAAAGGAATAGCCAATACAAGTAGCACATTTCTTAAGTCACTAGTTTTCTTGATATCAAACAAATTATCTCCCATTATTTTAGCAACAGCTAATGCAGTTGTTACTTTTACAAATTCGGAAGGTTGTAAACTAAAACCACCAAACGAATACCATGCAGTTTGTCCATTAATTGTTTTCCCAAAAGCGAAAAGCCCTATAAGAAGTCCTAAAGAAATGATATATAAGATACTTGAAAATCGCTCGTAAAAGGCTGCCTCGATCGAAAAAAGTAAGATGATTAAAAGGAAACTAAAAAGAATCCAAAGTAACTGTTTGCCATGATAAGTTGTGAGATTTATCAAAGCCACCTGTTCTGAGCTAAAAGTTGTTGCATAGATGGTAAACCAACCAATAGTTACTAAAGCTAAATATATTAGAATAAGTAACCAATCGAGTTCTAAAAAGAAATTTGATTTACCGCTAATTTGCATAAGTTCATTTTTTTACCGTTAAGCTGTCTGCCAGAAAAGGCAAAGATGCTAAGGTGCTAAGATTTTTTCATCATTCCTTTGTGTCCTGTTTTTTTACATGCTTGTATCATCCTTTATTTGCAGGAGTTCTAGTTGTTTGTTATATTCTAATTCATATAAATTTTTGTCGTGTACATTTTGCTCACGCCATGTGTTTTGAATACTTTTATTAATGTATTTCTCTATCATTAAACTGGCTATTGGTGCGGCGACTACAGATCCATATCCTCCATTTTCGACAAAAACAGCGATTGCAATTTTTGGATTTGTTTTTGGGGCAAATGCAATAAAGATAGAGTGATCAGACAAAGCAATTTTTTCTCCGTTTACTCTGATAAAGTTTTCTACAGTTCCTGTTTTTCCACAAACTTCAAGATCTTTTATTTGTGAATAATAGGCAGTTCCCCCTTTTTGTTCAAAAACCTTTTGCATGCCATCAACAACAAATTCAAAGTACTTTGGATCTATTTCGGTGTTATTTTTTGTTACAAATTTGGGGTTGTTTATAGGTATATTGTCAATCTCTTTAACGATGTGTGGTGTGTAGTAAAAGCCCCTATTTGCCACTGCGCCGGTCATATTGGCAAGCTGAATTGGAGTTGTTAGTACTTCTCCTTGGCCTATTGCATTTGATATTGTATAACTAACTCTCCAACGACCCTTTGGATAATACCTATTGTAGTATGTTGCATCAGGAATTAATCCTTTTTGCCCAACGGGTAAATCGTATCCTAAATAATTTCCCAATCCAAATTTTTTAACACGATTACTCCATTGATCCATGCCTTCTTCCGTCGTAGCATAGTTTTCAATTGTTTTTTTATAAGCATTTGCAAAATAAGAGTTACACGATTTATAAATAGCTTCTGTAAGTTGCATTGGTCTTCCTCCTGAGTGGCAATGACAGCCCATAAAAGCACTTGAAGCACGTCCATATTTGTAACCTCCGAAACAGCGAGTGGAAGTTTGGGTAGTTATTACACCTTCTTGTAAAGCTACCAAAGCATTTACCATTTTAAATGTAGAACCGGGCGAGTATTGTGCTTGTAAACTACGATCAAATAAAGGCTTATTAATTTTATCGTAATACAATTGATTAAAGTTTTTTGAACGATCTCTCCCTACCATAAGATTGGGGTTATAGTTGGGAGCAGTTATCAGAGCAAGTATTTCGCCGGTTGCAGGTTCAAGAGCAACGATGCCTCCACGTTTGTTTTCTAACAACCATTCGCCATATTGTTGCAATTCAATATCTATAGTTAATTGAATATCTTTTCCAACAACCGCTAATGTGTCGTGTTGCCCATTTTTATAGGAACCGATTATTTTATTATGAATATTTCTTTTATAGTATTTAACTCCTTTTACACCTCTTAAAACATTTTCATACTGTTTTTCAACTCCCTGAGTTCCAATAAGTTCCCCTTGTTGATAATAAGAACTGTTTTTTGCTCTTTCTTCATTTACTTGACTGATGTATCCCAATACATTAGCCGCAGAATTATAAGGATAGTTGCGCAACATTCTCTTTTGAATATAGAAGCCTTTATATCGAAACATTTTTTCTTGTAAAACAGCGTAATCGCTTTTGGAGAGTTGCTCTAAAAAAATAGAAGCTAAACGTGGAGAATAATGTGTCGCTTTTTTGATTTGTTTTATAAAATAAGCTTTGTCAATAGATAAAATATCACAGAATTCTAAGGTGTCGCTGATTTCTACTTCTTTGGGAACCACCATTACATCATAAGAAGTTTGATTGGCAACCAATAATTTACCATTTCTATCGTAAATATATCCGCGCTTTGGATAGTCGTATTTAGCAGTAATCGCTGCGTTGTTTAAAGGATTACGACGAAAAGAATCATCGACAATTTGCAAATAGAATAATCTGCTAATAAATAGCAAACCACTAAAAATGGTAAGTAGTATTAAAATCATTCCATTGTTACGCATTTGACCTTCTTTTCAAAAATAATTGTAGTCCAAATATAATTAAAACAATGCTAAATAGAGAACTTAATAATGTTTTTAATAAAAGATTGCCAAACTGAGCGAATGAAAATTGTTCTAATAAAAACAGAAAGAAATGATGAAGCAAGGTCAGAATGGTAATCCATGTTATAAGTACCGGAAGCGAGAGATCTCGTATATTAAATTGAGCCTGATCCAAATCAGATTTTCCAGTTATAATTCTTAGAAATGGTAAACGTATATAGCTAATAAGTACTAAAGAAAAAGTGTGAATACCTCCGTCATTGGTTAAAATATCAATGAATAATCCCAGCAAAAAACTACTAATTAATAGAATTGTTTTAGAGTTTTTTACAGGAAAAACAAAGACAAAAATAATATAAAAATAGGGGTTGATATGACCCATAAAATCAATATTATTAAATATACCAACTTGTAAAATTGGAAGCAACAGAAGTAATATGCCATATTTAAATAAATCGCTATTCATGCACAGAATTTTGTTCTAACTCAAGTTGTTCTTCCTTTTTGCTGTTTTTCACTACATAAACATTGTGCAAAGCACTAAAATCAGCAAATAGATGAATACTGATATTTGTGTAAGATTTATTATCGATAACGAAATCAGAAATACTTCCTATTGGAATACCTTCCGGGAATATAACAGACTTTCCTCCACTAATAATGGTGTCCCCTTTTTTAATATTGGCTTGAATGGGTAAATCTTCTAGATTTACACTTGTAAAATCTTTACCATTCCAGTGTAGGCTTCCATAATGGTGGCTATTTTTCATTTTTGCATTTATTTTTGCTTGATTGTTTAGTAAAGACAATACAGTAGCATAATGTCTTGAAACTTTTAAAGTGATTCCTACAATTCCATTTGTTAAAACAACACCCATATTTGGTCGGATGCTATCTAAACTCCCCTTGTCAATAGTCAATACATTGTTTCTTTTTGTATAGGGATTACTAATTACTGTAGCTGCTGTATATTTATATTTTGATAAAGGATTAATGCTACTTATAGCTTGGTTCTCAGTATGTTCAAGTTGATTTTTTAATAGTTCATTTTCTTTAACGAGTGCCTTATTCTTATTATTTAATAAAAAATAGTTGTTGATAGAATTTGATTTTTTAAGTATAGAACCGCTGATGCCATTAGCGGAACTTAAATACTTACTTTGATGATAGGAGTGACTATTTAAAATAAAAACAAAAGCAATAACTTCTAATAAAACAAATAGTAAACCTGTTTTATTATTTGAAAAAAAGTTAATGAGTTGTAACATGTTTGTTTATTCAATAATCTATTAACAGAAAGGCACTTGTTTTATTTTGCTTTACTGTATTTTAATTTGTTGGCTAATAAAGTATAAACTGTGTAATTTGTGACGGTTAAATTAGTATAGCTGTAACGAATCCTTAGGGATTTATACACCTATAAAAGCCAGATTTGATTAAATCAATATACTTTTGTAATTGTCCAAATCCTTCAATACAATACCGGTACCTCTTACTACTGCTCTAAGAGGGTCTTCGGCAACATAGACTGGCAAATCAGTTTTGCGTGATAATCTCTTATCTAATCCACGGAGCATAGAGCCACCACCTGCTAGATAAATCCCAGTATTATAGATGTCAGCTGCCAATTCTGGAGGCGTTTGAGAAAGTGTTTCCATCACAGCATCTTCTATTCGAAGTATTGATTTATCAAGTGCTTTTGCAATTTCACGATAGGATATTTGGATTTGTTTAGGTTTTCCACTTAATAAATCTCGTCCCTGAATATACATGTCTTCAGGTGGATTCTCTAAGTCTTCTGTTGCAGCACCAACTTGAATTTTAACCTGTTCAGCTGTTCGTTCTCCAATATACAAGTTGTGTTGTGTTCTCAGGTAATAAGAAATATCATTGTTAAACACATTGCCTGCTACTTTTATAGATTTATCAACAACAATTCCACCCAAAGCAATAATAGCAATTTCTGTTGTTCCTCCACCGATATCGATAATCATATTTCCTTTAGGTTTCATAATATTTACTCCAATACCAATTGCAGCAGCCATGGGTTCATGTATTAAATGCACTTCTTTTCCTTTCATTTTTTCAGCAGAGTTGTAAACAGCTCTTTTTTCAACCTCAGTAATGCCTGAAGGAATACAAATAACCATACGTAATGATGGCGTGAAAAGTCGTTTTTTTATAGATGGAATACTCTTAATAAATTCTCTAATCATCTGTTCAGATGCATCGAAATCGGCAATAACACCATCTTTCAGAGGCCAAATTGTTTTGATGTTCTCATGTGTTTTTCCTTGCATCAAGCTCGCGTCTTTACCGATGGCTATTATATTTCCGGTAGTGCGGTTTCTGGCTACAATTGATGGACTATCTACAACCACCTTTCCATTATGAATAATCAAAGTGTTGGTTGTGCCTAAATCTATAGCAATATCTTCGGTTAAAAAGTCAAAAAAACCCATTAGTTTCTATAATTATTTTGGATGGAATTCAAGTTCGCAAAGTTAGTCAAAAAAAATTGAAATAACTATTTGAAAATTAATGTTTAAAATGTCGAGTTGCTGTAAATACCATTGACATCTTGTGAAGGTTGCAAAAATCTATGGATAATTGATCCTTAATGGAACCTCCTGGTTGAATAACTGAGGTAACTCCCGCATTATGTGCCTTTTCTACACTATCCGGAAAAGGAAAAAATGCATCACTAGCCATGACAGCTCCATTTAAATCAAAAGAAAAATGCTTTGCCTTATCAATAGCTTGTTGAAGCGCATCAATACGAGATGTCTGACCCGTACCGCTCGCTATTAATTGTTTGTTTTTTGCCAATACAATTGTATTAGACTTCGTGTGTTTACAAATTTTTGATGCAAACAATAAATCGTCAATTTCCTGTGATGTTGGCTTTTTATCTGTGACCGTTTTTAATTCAGATAAAGTATCAGTTTTAAAATCTCTTTCTTGGTATAAGACACCGTTTAAAGCTGTTTTGAACTGGTGTTTTGTAACGGGTGTTATCTTCTGAATCAAGATAATTCTATTCTTTTTTTGCTTGAGAGTTTTCAAGGCATCAGATGAAAATGATGGGGCAATAACGACTTCGCAAAACAGTTTGTGAATCTCTGTTGCAGTGTCTTTGTCAATTTCTTTATTTGCAATTAAGATTCCTCCGAAAGCAGACATAGGATCTCCGGCTAAAGCATCTTTATAAGCTTCTAGAAGTATATTCCTTTGTGCTAGTCCGCAGGCATTATTGTGTTTTAGAATTGCAAAGGTGGGTTTTTCATCATGAAATTCAGCCATGAGATTAACTGCAGCATCAACGTCTAATAAATTGTTATAAGACAATTCTTTTCCATGTAATTTATCGAAAATAGCAGATAAGTCCCCAAAGAAAAATCCTTTTTGATGCGGGTTTTCACCATAACGTAGCGTTGATTTTTGTGTATAGCTCTCTCTAAAGACTTCTGTTTTTCCATCGTTCATAAAATGGAAAATATGTGTGTCATAATGACTAGACACCGAAAATGCTTCTGCAGCATACTGTTTTCGAGTAGCTAGGTCTGTAGTACAAGCATTTTTAGATAAAATTGCTGTGATGGCTTTGTATTGTTGCATTTGAGATACACAAAGTACATCTTGATAATTCTTTGCAGCTGCTCTTATTAAGGAAATTCCACCAATATCAATTTTCTCAATAATTTCTTGATGAGAAGCACCGCTGGCAAGTGTTTCCTCAAAAGGGTATAAATCGACAACTACCAAATCGATTTCCGGTATATCATATTTCTTTAATTCATGTATGTCATCAGCTTTGGTACGCCTACTAAGTATTCCACCAAATACTTTTGGGTGAAGTGTTTTAACACGACCGCCTAAAATTGATGGGTATTCAGTTAGTGAAGCAACATCGATTACTTCGATTCCAAGATCTCTAATGTAAGTTGCCGTGCCACCGGTAGAAATTATTTGACAATTGTGTTTTGCTAACTCTTGTACTAGAGGTTCTAGGCCTTCTTTATGATATACAGAAATTAATGCGCTTTTAATTTGTTTTAATCCTTTATCCATGATGTAAATAAATAGTTTGTAGTTTTATAAAATTTAATTTCAACCGACAACCGACAACCGATAACCGACAACCGATAACCGATTTAGAAAGTCTCTCCTAATTCTTTTAGTTTTTCAGTGTTTTCAGCCAAGCGTAACTCGTCGATAATTTTAATGATATCACCGTCGATTATGTTGTTTAGATCATATAACGTAAGGTTGATACGGTGTTCTGTAACACGGCCTTGTGGATAATTATAGGTGCGTATTTTTGCGGAACGATCACCACTTGAAACCATCGATTTTCGTTTGGCAGAATCTGCTTCTTGTTTTTTAGCTAGTTCTCTTTCATATAATCGAGAACGAAGTACTTTAAATGCCTTTTCTTTATTTTTATGTTGTGATTTTTGGTCTTGGCATTGTGCAATTAATCCTGAGGGCACATGTGTTAATCGTACAGCGGAGTAGGTAGTATTTACAGATTGTCCACCGGGACCTGAGGCACAAAAGAAGTCAACTCTAACATCACTTGGGTTAATTTGCACATCAAATTCTTCGGCTTCTGGCAATACCATAACAGTGGCAGCTGACGTGTGAACACGCCCTTGTGTTTCAGTTTGGGGTACACGTTGCACGCGGTGTACACCTGATTCAAATTTTAAAATGCCATAAACATCCTGTCCGGTTACACTAAAAATAATTTCTTTAAATCCTCCTGAAGTTCCTTCACTGATATCAACTATCTCAGTTTTCCATCCTTGAGATGAACAAAATTTAGTGTACATTCTATATAAATCTCCGGCAAAAATACTAGCCTCATCGCCTCCTGTTCCTGCTCTGATTTCTACCATTACATTTTTCGCATCTTCAGGATCTTTTGGTATTAGCATTAATTTTATTTCCTCTTCTAATATTGGAATTTTAGTTTCGGCATCTTCTAGTTCTATTTTAGCCATTTCCAACATTTCACTATCGGTTTCCTCTTTGAGTATCTCCTTGGCTTCTGTTATTGTATGTAATAAGGATTCATATTCATCTGCTTTTTTTAAGACCTTGCTAAGATCTTTATACTCCTTATTAATCTTTATATATCGTTTTTGGTCAGTGATGATATCCGGTTGTATGATTAGATCGGAGACCTCATCAAAACGCTGACGAACTATTTGAATTTTTTCTATCATAAAATGGCTGAATTCTTGTGCACAAACATACAATTTACTTGTCAAAAATCCCAATCAATTTTAATTAATCGTATTAGTTGCATTTTTTATAGGAGCATATGGAATGATGCAATAATCTATCATTTTTTTTGTTTAATTATTGGAAAGCCTGGCTAAGATGCTATCTGAATAATTGTTGGGTAATAAAATGTACTTACAATATGTTTTCAAATGGAACTTTAGTATTAATTTATTCCAAATCTTTAATAGTTAGGTTATAAAAGAAATCAATACATTTGCAAACCATAACAAAACCAAAAATGAATAAAATTCTTTTAAGTTTTTTTGGAATATTCTTGATTATTAACACAAATGCTCAATTATTAAATGAAATTGGGGTTTTTGTTGGAGGGACAAACTACAGTGGGGATATCGGAAATGAGTTCTACATTTTTCCTAACAAGATTGGCGGTAGTTTTATGTATAAAAGAAATATCAATTCAAGATTTTCTGCTAGAGCTTCCTATAGTTATTTGCCAATAGCAGATAATGATGCAAATTCATTTAATACCGTTAGACAAAATCGAAACTATAGTTTTACAAATACTATACACGAGCTAGCTTTTGGTATAGAGTTTAATTATTTTGATTACGATATAATGTCTGTTCTTAATGGTTATTCTCCCTATTTATTTGTTGAATTTGCCGGTTTTCATTATAAGGTAGCGACGAGCACAGTTGATGAAAAAGTTGGTTACGGAAACAAAATAGCCTATGCTATTCCCTTTGGGATAGGCTATAAATCTAAAATTACCGATACAATAGGTTATGCTTTAGAATTGAGAGCTCGTTATACCTTTGAGGATGATTTAGATTATAACAATGAAGATTTTAAAGACTTAAGATTCGGAAATCCAAACTCAGATGATTGGTACTTTTTTACAGGAGTTTCTTTAACTTATTCATTTGGAAGACCTCCTTGTTTTTCTCCAAGACGGTAAAGATTTTTCAGCTATGAACAACAATTTTGATACACAAAAAATCCCTAACCATGTAGCTATTATTATGGACGGAAATGGCCGTTGGGCTAAGCAAAAAGGACGACTTCGAGTATTTGGACATAAAAATGGGGTGCAAGCCGTTAGAGAAACAATTGAAGCAGCTGCAGAAATTGGTGTAAAAGTACTGACCTTGTACGCTTTCTCAAGTGAAAATTGGAGTCGCCCAAAGAAAGAAGTAGATACATTGATGAGCTTATTAGCGGCTTCGTTAAAAAAAGAATTCAAGAGTCTTCAAAAGAATGATATTCAGTTACGTGCTATTGGTGATTTACAAAGTTTGCCAAATAAAGCGCAAAATCAGCTAAAGGAAGTAATTAAAAAGACTGCTAGCAATAATAGAATGATCCTCAATTTGGCTTTAAGTTATGGTTCGCGTACCGAAATCGTTAATGCGGTCAAAAGTATTTCTAAAAAAGTTGTTAATAATGAACTGAAAATTGAAAATATTGATAAAAAAACTATAAATAATCATTTATATACTTTTTCTTTGCCTGATGTAGATTTTTTAATCCGAACAAGTGGTGAACAACGGATTAGTAATTTCTTGTTGTGGCAAATAGCCTATGCCGAATTGTATTTTACAAAAACACTTTGGCCGGACTTTAAGAAACAAAATTTTTATGATGCTATATCTGAATATCAAAAAAGAGAGCGTAGATATGGCAAAACTAGCGAACAAATAAAATAATATGAGTGATTTAAAACGAGTTTTTATAACAATACTATTTATAGTTTTTAGTGTAGTAATTTCTAAAGCACAAGAAGAAACTATTCAAAGCAAAGATAGTTTGGCATTTGTTAATGGGAAGGAATATATCTTAGGAGATTTTTCAATTATAGGACTTCAGAAATTCAGTGAACAAACAGTAAAAGTGCATTCGGGTTTAACCAAAGGATCAAAAATTAAATTACCCGGTGACAAATTAACAAGTGCTATAAAACGACTTTACGAAACAGATCAATTTAGCAAGGTAGATGTATATTTAGTTAAGCTAGATGGCGAAACGGCCTATCTAGAGTTTGATATAACAGAATTACCACAGCTTGATAAAATACTTTTTCCAAACTTAAGTAAATCAAAAAGTCGTTCTCTCAAAGAAGAAGTAAAAATAAAAACTGGAGATATGGTAACCGATAATTTAAAGGTTACCACAAAAAACTTTTTTAAAGATAAATACCAAGAAGACGGTTTTCTAAAAACGAAGGTCAACATAAATACAAAAAAAGGAGAAAAGCCCAATACTGTTGATATGCTAGTGCATATTGATAAAGGCAGACGTGTAAAGATTGATAATATCAATTTTTACGGAAATAAAGAGATAAAGTCGAAAAAACTCCGTCGAAAAATGAAAAATACCAAGCAAAAGATGTTTGGAAGATTATGGAAACGATCAAAATTTGTAAAAGAAGAGTACAAAGAAGATCTTCAAAAAATTATAGATAAATATAGTGAAAATGGGTTTCGTGATGCAATTATCACGGACAAAAAACTCACATGGAACGAAAATCAAAACCTCGATTTAGATATTACAATTGAAGAAGGGACAAAATACTTTTTCAGGAGTATAAAGTTTGTTGGTAATGTGGCCTATTCAGATGATCAACTCAACAAGTTTTTAAAATTAGAAAAAGGAGAAGTTTATAATTCTAAAGTTTTAAAAGAAAGAGTGAGTGGTGATGGCACTCCCGACTCACAAGATATTCAATCACTTTATTTAAATAGTGGTTACCTATTTGCTAACGTTACTCCTGTTGAAACACGCGTGCTTAACGATTCTATCGATGTAGAAATACGGATTTATGAAGACGATCCGGCTACGATTCGTAAAATCTCAGTTGTTGGAAATACCACAACTAATGATCATGTTATCTATCGTGAGTTACGCACAAAACCAGGAAATTTGTTCAGTAAAGAAGATATAATCAGATCTGTAAGAGAGATAAGTCAGTTAGGCTTTTTTGATGCTGAAAATATTGTCCCTGATGTAAAACCAAACCGTATTGATAAAACAGTTGATATTGAGTATTCTGTTGCAGAAAAAGGATCAAGCCAAATTGAATTACAAGGAGGTTACGGCAATCGATCGTTTATTGGCACCT